>NZ_RWIL01000086.1:0-47169 GCF_009764635.1 Pseudomonas sp. PB103
AGCTGCCGAAGGCTGCGATCTTTTGATTCTGTTTTTCAAGATCAAAAGATCGCAGCCTTCGGCAGCTCCTACATTGTGCGAATCGAAGGTGGAGGTGTGATTCGGCATTGATCGGCAGCGTCTAGCCCAAGTGTCCCCGCAATCCCTTGGGGCGAGACTTCGGAACCCGGCATGCAAGCGCTGTTGAACGAGATCCTTGACGCTGTCCGGCCCCTGATCGGGCAAGGCAAGGTGGCTGACTACATTCCTGCCCTCGGCACTGTGCCGGCCAATCAACTGGGCATCGCCGTGTATGGCAACGACGGCGAAATGTACTGCGCCGGCGATGCTGAAACGCCGTTCTCGGTGCAGAGTATTTCCAAGGTGTTCAGCCTGGTGCAGGCCATTGATCATTCCGGTGAAGCGATCTGGGACCGCCTCGGTCATGAGCCGTCCGGCCAGCCGTTCAACTCGCTGGTGCAACTGGAATTCGAACGCGGTCGCCCGCGCAATCCGTTCATCAATGCCGGTGCGCTGGTGATCTGCGACATCAACCAGTCACGCTTCGCTGCGCCGACCCTGTCGATGCGCGACTTCGTGCGGCGCCTGTCGGGCAATCCGCAGATCATGATCGACGGCAAAGTCGCCGACTCCGAATACCAGCACCGTGCGCGCAATGCGGCGATGGCGTATCTGATGCAGTCGTTCGGCAACTTCCACAACGACGTCGAAGCGGTGCTGCGCAGCTACTTCAGCCACTGCGCGTTGCGCATGAACTGCATCGATCTGGCCCGGGCGTTCTGCTTTCTGGCCAACGACGGCTACTGCAAACACAGCGGTGAACAGATCCTCACGCGGCGTCAGACCCAGCAAGTCAACTCGATCATGGCCACCAGCGGCCTGTACGACGAGGCGGGCAACTTCGCTTATCGCGTCGGTCTGCCGGGCAAGAGCGGTGTTGGCGGCGGAATCGTCGCAGTGGTGCCGGGGCAGTTCAGCGTGTGCGTGTGGTCACCGGAACTCAACGCCGCCGGCAACTCGCTGGCGGGGATGGCGGCGCTGGAAATGCTCAGCTCGCGGATCGGCTGGTCGGTGTTCTGAACCAATCCCCCAAACCCCATAAATCCCTGTGGGAGCTGGCTTGCCAGCGATGAGGCCGGAACATCCAGCACGAGTATTGCCTGAACCGCCGCCATCGCTGGCAAGCCAGCTCCCACAAGGATCTTTAGTGTTCGAAGAGATGTATTTCATCGCGTAATCCGCTACATTTTCCGGCCGCTCCCTGCATGGTGAATCTGCTTCATGTCTCTTGCACTCGAACGTCTCGTCGCTGGCACGCCGATCCCTTTCGCCGGTAACCGCGTCACCGTGGTCAGCCCCGAACTGGCTGAGCGTTTTCAGCCCGGTGACCACCTGCTGGTCGAGCAGGTGAGTGGGGAACTGTTGCTGATTCCGGTGGCGGATCAACTCGCGGCGTCGGTCGCGATCGAGCGAGCGGCTGCGGCGTTTACGGCGTTGTCGGCGGTCTCGGACGAGGCGATCAGCCAGTTTTTCGACCTCTTCGCACAACGCCTGGAAACCCCGCAGTGCTGGGCGCAAATTGCCGCGGCCAACCTTGCCGACATCGAGCGGGCCAAGGCACGCGGTCGCTCGACAACGCGCCTGCTCGCCGATGAACGCATGCGCGGCGACATGATTGCCGGCCTGCGTGCCTGGCGTGATGCGGCGCCAACCCGTGGCAAGGTGATCAGCAGCGTTGAACACGATGGCTGGAAGGTTGAACAGGTCGTCTCGCCACTGGGCATCGTCGCGTTCGTCTTTGAGGGACGGCCGAATGTGTTTGCCGATGCCGCCGGTGTATTGCGCACCGGCAACACGGCGGTGCTGCGCATTGGCAGCGATGCCTTGGGCACGGCGCAGGCGATTGTCGCTCACGCACTGAATCCGGCGCTGGCCGAAGCCGGTTTGCCGGTCGGTGCAGTGTCGCTGGTCGAAAGCGTCAATCATGCCGCCGGTTGGGCGATGTTTGCCGACCGCCGCTTGTCCCTGGCGGTGGCGCGCGGGTCGGGCCGAGCCGTCAGCCAGTTGGGCAGCATCGCGCAACAGGCGGGCACTGCCGTCAGTTTGCACGGCACCGGTGGCGCGTGGTTGATCGCTGATCGCGAGGCCGACGCTACGCGTTTTGCGGCAGTGGTGCGCAACTCGCTGGATCGCAAGGTCTGCAATACCTTGAACGTTTGCCTGATTCAGCGTGATCGGGCAGATGAACTGGTGCCGCTGTTCCTTGAAGCGCTGAAGCAGGCCGGAACCGCGCGTGGCCAGGGTTGCAAACTGCACATCGTCGAAGGCAGCCAGGAATGCCTGCCGGCCGAGTGGCAGAACGCGACGGTCGAGGTTTATCGCGCCGAGGGTTATCAGACCGAAGCGCTGGCCGAACCGTTGGCGGAGTCAGCCTTGGGTCGCGAGTGGGAATGGGAGGAAACCCCGGAGGTCAGCCTGATGATCGTTGACGATCTGGATCAGGCGATCGTGCTGTTCAACCGTTACAGCCCGCAATTCACCGTGTCGCTGATCAGTGAAAATGCCGCCGTTCAGGAGCGTTTCTATAACGCGGTCAACGCGCCGTTTGTGGGCAACGGCATCACGCGTTGGGTCGATGGGCAGTACGCGCTGAACAAGCCGGAACTGGGTCTTTCGAACTGGGAGAGCGGGCGGTTGTTTGCGCGCAGTGCGATTCTTTCGGGTGACGGCGTGTTCACCGTTCGTAGCCGCATGAGCCAGATCGACCTCAGCGTAAAACGCTGATACCCGACAACACAGACCCCCTCACTGTAGGAGCTGCCGAAGGCTGCGATCTTTTGATCTTGTTTTTTAGGGGCAAGATCAAAAGATCGCAGCCTTCGGCAGCTCCTACAGGGGTGTTTCAGGCTGCGTCAGCGCTGTTTGCGTAAACTGCACATGTCGCCGGTTGCTCCGCCAACGGCACAAACGTGCGCCGATCCGACGACAGCGCATCGATCGATCCGGTCTCGATGTCATACACCCAGCCATGCAGGTTCAGCAGGCCTTTTTCCTGGGCCAGGCGCACGCTCGGGTGGGTCTGGATATTCGCCAGTTGCGCGATCACGTTCTCGCGCACCATCGAACTCAATTTCGCCGCGTCATTGGCGTGTGCTCGCGCTTCATTCACCACTTTCGCCGACTCGGCGTGTTGCAGCCAGCCGCTGACGGCGGGCAGGTGGTCCATGCACTTGCACTGGGCGATGGCGGTCATTGCGCCGCAATCGGAATGCCCGCAAATCACAATGTCGCTCACCCCAAGTACCGCCACTGCGTATTCAACTGTCGCTGAAACTCCGCCCGGATGCGGGCTGTAGGACGGCACGATATTGCCAGCGTTGCGGATCACGAACAGCTCGCCGGGCTCTTGTTGGGTCAACAGTTCCGGGACTACACGGCTGTCGGAACAGGTGATGAACAAGGTGCCGGGCTGTTGCGTCGTCGCCAGGTGTTTGAACAACTCGGTGCGTTGCGGGAAGGCTTCGTTCTGAAATTTCAGGAAGCCGTCGATCAGGGCTTTCATGTGCGTGTCCTCTTGCAGGGAGATCGGGAAGGCCCGCACGCGAGGTGCGGGCCGGGGCACATCAGAACGGACGCAGGGGCAGGAACTTGCCGTCGAGGGTAACCACGGCGCGGGAACCACCTTCCGGGTCTTCGACTTTCTTGATGTCGAGCTTGAAGTTGATCGCACTGATGATGCCGTCGCCGAACTGCTCGTGAACCAGCGCTTTGAGGGTGGTGCCGTAGATCTGGATCATCTCGTGGAAGCGGTAGATGGTCGGATCGGTCGGCACACCGCTGAGGCTGCCACGCAGGGGAATGATCTGCATCGCGGCGACGTCTTCAGCGCTCAGTTCCAGCTTGTCGCCGACGACCTGGGCGGCGTTTTCCGGCAACGGGTGCTGGCCGAGCAGGGCGGCGGTAACGTAGGCCAGGCTAAGGCCGGTGCCGTCGGCGAGGTCCTGCCACGACAGGTCTTTGCCTGCCTTGGCGTCGAGAATGCGGGTGGTCAGGGCCAGGCTGGTGTCGTTGTAGGCGTGGGACTGTTGCATGTGTCACTCCTTTCAGGGGTTGGCTTGCTGTGTGGAGCAATCTTCGGCTGATTGATCCATAGCGTCCAAGACCGATATACAATGCGCGGCATAAGTCCTGCCTATGGATTGAGCGCCCTATGCTATTGCGACATTTGCGTTATCTGTTGGCCGTTGCCGATCACGGCGGCTTCACCCGCGCGGCCGAGGCGCTTCACGTGTCGCAGCCGACCCTGTCGCAGCAGATCCGCCAACTGGAAGAAACCCTCGGGGTGAGTCTGTTTGACCGGACGTCGCGCTCGGTCAAACCCACTGACGCTGGCCAGGCTTACATCGAATGCGCGCGGCGGGTGTTGGTGGAGCTGGAGGCGGGCCAGCGGGCGTTGCATGACGTGAAGGATCTGTCGCGCGGCAGCTTGCGCCTGGCGATGACGCCAACGTTCATGGCGTACCTGGTCGGGCCGTTGGTGCGCGACTTTACCGCGCGGTATCCGGGGATCCATTTGCAGATTTTCGAGTTGTCGATGGACGACATCGAGGCAGGGTTGGCGGATGACTCGCTGGATGTTGCGATTGCGTTTACGCCAGTGCGCAGTCCGGAGATCGAGTGTATTCCGGCGTTTACCGAAACACTGGGGATCATGGTCGGGCGTGAGCATCCGTTGTATGAGAGCACTGCGGTGCTGGCGGCGGATGACATCGCGCAGCTGGATTTCGCTTTGCTGGCGCCGGATTTCATCACGCGGTTATCGGTGGATGAGTATTTTCGTCAGCACGGGATCACGCCCAAGGTCCGCATCGAGGTGAACTCGGTGAGCACGTTGCTGGAGGTGGTTCGGCATTCGCCGATGGCGACGATGCTGCCGCAGGCGATTGCCACTGAAGAGCGGGTGCTGCGTCGATTGCAGGTCGACAGCGAATCACCGCAACGCGGGGCGGCATTGTTAAGACGCAAGCACAACTACCACAGCGCCGCGGCCGTGGCCTTCACCAAACTGATCCTGAACCCTCAACCCCTGTAGGAGCTGCCGAAGGCTGCGATCTTTTGATCTGGTTTTTTAGGGGCAAGATCAAAGGATCGCAGCCTTCGGCAGCTCCTACAGGGTGATCAATAAAAAGGGCCTGTTCCTTGGCAGGAACAGGCCCTTTTGATTATTGAAGGAGTGACTCAGCAGAACCGATCAATCACCCGAACTTCGTTTTTGTTCTGCAGCGAGTCCCACGCCTGTTTCAGCGTTTGCAGAACATTACCGATGAAGTCCTTGTCGGCGGCGGCTTTTTTGCCGACATAGCCGTGGCCGCGACGATACATCTTCAGGCGGGCCGCCAGGTTCTGGTTGTTCTGGTCGAACTCTTCTTCACCAGCATGCGGCGACAGGCAGTCGATATGCACCTGCCCCGACTTGCTGATCCACAGAATGTGGCTGTCGTGGCTGTCTTTTTGCGCAGCGAACATACGAGCCAGTTCTTCGATAGTTGGTTGATTGTTCAGATTCATGATTATGCCCCTTGACCAGTTTGGTGATCTTTCAAAGTTGATTCGCTAATACAGGTAGCCCATCGGTTAGTTGATCCCTGGCACCGAAACCAGGACGTCAGCGCTCGCCCGTTGAAGTACGGGGTCATGCCTCTGTTGCATGTAGTCGTGTTGAATAACTGCTACGCAATAGCGTCACAACGAAGAGAAGCAGCGAAAACCGGGAGGCTTCTTGACGACATTTACCGTGTCGACCACAAGCGTCTTGAGAATTTTCGCCAGCGCTTCTCGTCCTTGTACTGGACGTTCAGGCCAGGTCAGCTTCTTCAATCTGCCTTGTGGGCAGCGTGTATCCGGAAAAAACAACTCGGCGGTCAGACGAGTTTGCTCAAGCGTGTTACCCGTGTTCCCGATCGGGGAACGTCTTCATCATGCAAAAGCAAAACGACGCCGTCAACGGTTTTGTAGTGATTATTTTTGAGCACTACATATTGTCGGACAAAGCTGTTTTGGAATGAGAAAGGATCCGTTCAGGCAACGGAAAAAGGCGTACGCAAGCCGTAGAAGGTGCACGGATAACCGTCCACTTCACGCTGCTGCCGGGTGAATTCGCCGCCGCTCAATGCCGGGATCAGCCCGGCCCAGAAGCACCGGGCCGGCAGGTTGGCGTCGATATGGAAAATTTGCCATTGACCGGGGAGGCGGCTCAAGAGGGTGGAGACGACAAACTGGGCGACACCTTGGCCACGAAAACGCCGCGTGAGGAAGAAGTAGCCGATGTTGTGCTCGGCGCCGGCCATGTGCGTTTCGGTGTCGACGGTCACGAACCCGGCGAGTTCGTCATCGACGCGGATCAGAAAGGGTTGCGTGCCTGGGTGGCGCCAGTAGTCGAGCTTCGGCTGGATGGAAAAGAAACCATGGTCGGCGAGTTTCAGTGGTAGCCACTCGCTGAAATCGTACATGTAGAACTGCAAGAGGTTTTCGAGGGTATCGAGTTCGTCACGTTGGGCGGGGTGCAGTTCAATGGTTGGCATGGGGCGTTCACTCCCGGCGATATGACTCCTGACACAGTAGTCTGGATTGAACCCAATACCTGTGGTGAGGGGATTTATCCCCGATGGGTTGCGAAGCAGCCCCTCTTTTGACTTTAAAAAAGCAGGGGACTGCTGCGCAGTCCATCGGGGATAAATCCCCTCACCACAGGGGGATGTTATTTGGTGCTGGTTTTGGCTGTGCGCTTGGTTGGGCTGCGCGTTGATTTGCGTTTTTTCTTCCACGGGGTCGCCGCTTTGCCGGCAGGGGGCGGGCCGCTGATGGTCAGGCTCAGGGCGGAGCAGCGGGTCACTTGCTTGCTCATCCACGCTGCCTGTTTGGTGACGAATTCTTCCAGGCTCATTTCGCCACTCTGCACCATGTCCAGCGCCTGTTCCCAGATCGCCGTGGTGCCGGGGTCGGCAATCGCGCGGGGCACGGCGTCGATCAGACTGAACGCGGCCGGTGTAGCGGCGAGTGCCTTGCCGTTTTTCAGCAGATAGCCGCGATCCAGCAAACCCTGAATGATCGAGGCGCGGGTGGCCTCGGTGCCGATCCCGGTGGTGTCCTTGAGCTTCTGTTTCAGCAGCGGGTCTTCCACCAGTTTGGCGACGTTTTTCATCGCCTTGATCAGATCACCTTCCGTGTAGGGTTTGGGCGGTTGCGTCCACAGATCCTTGAGTCTTACGTCGGCGATGGCGCATTCGACGCCCTGGCTGAGTGCCGGCAGGGTTTGCGGTGCTGGGGCTTCGCGGCCCTTGGCCGGCGCCAGCGCTTCGGGCAGGGCGCGTTTCCAGCCGGGCTCGATGATTTGTTTGCCGACAGCGCGCAACGCTTCACCATTGCAATCGAAGTCGGCCTGGGTGCGATCGTATTCATGATTGGGCAGAAACTGCGCCAGATAGCGCGCGCGGATCAGCGTGTAGACCGCGCGGTGCTTGCCGCTCAGTCGCTCAAGGTTTTTCGCCGCAGCGGTAGGGATGATGCCGTGGTGAGCGCTGACCTTGGCATCGTTCCAGGCGCGAGACTTGCGTTGCGGTTCAAGAAAACCGTTCAACGCTTCCAGGCTCGGATCGGCCTGGCGCAACGCCGCGAGAATCGCCGGCGCCTCGCTGTGCTGGCTCAGCGGCAGATAACCGCAATCGCTGCGCGGGTAGGTGACGACTTTGTAGGTTTCATACAGCGCCTGGGCGATGTCGAGGGTTTCCTGCGCACCGAGGCCGAGCTTCTTCGAACAGACTTCCTGCAACGTGCCGAGATCGAAGGGCAGCGGCGCCACTTCGCGCATGCGTTCGGTTTTCAGCTTGATGACTCGTGCGCTGGCAGCGCTGCCGATCGCTGCCGCGGCCTGTTGCGCCAGTGCCTGATTCAGACAGCGATCCTGATCGTCACAGGCATCCGACGGCGCCCGCCACTGCGCCATGAACGCTGTGCCGCTGTGCAGCAGTTGTACATCGATTGCCCAATACGCCACCGGCACGAAGTCGGCGATGCTGCGATCACGATCCACCACCAGCCGCAGGGTCGGCGTCTGTACTCGGCCCACGGGCAGCACGCCCTGATAGCCGGATTGCCGGCCGAGCAGGGTGAACAGGCGACTCATGTTCATCCCGATCAGCCAGTCTGCCCGCGAGCGACCGAGCGCCGAGTGATACAGGCTGAAGGTCTCTGCCCCCGGTTTCAGGGCGGCCAATGCCTTGCGAATTGAGGCTTCGTCCAGCGCCGACAGCCACAGACGGCGGATCGGCCCGCGATAACGGCAGTGCTCGACCAGTTCCCGGGCGATCATTTCGCCCTCACGGTCGGCGTCGGTGGCGATGATCAGTTCGCTGGCCTCGCCGAGCAGGCGTTTCACCGCTTTGTACTGGCTGGCCGTGCGCGGCTTGACGGTCATTTTCCATTTGTCCGGAATGATCGGCAGATCTGCCAAAACCCAGCGCTTGTAGCGGGCATCGTAGGCATCCGGCGGCGCGGTTTCGAGTAAGTGGCCGATGCACCAGGTCACCGTGACGTCTGTTCCCAGCCAGCAGCCATCGCCCCGGCGCTTGGCACCGAGGACGGCCGCAATGTCTTTGGCCTGGGAAGGTTTTTCACAGAGATACAGCCGCATAACCACCATCGTCGATCAAGGTCGGAACAGGCGCACAGAATGGCCGGACTTGGCGTCAGGGGCAACTTTTATCTGTATGGATATACAGATAAAAAGCATTGCCGCAAGTGACGGGCAATCCCGGGACGGCATACGGCACTATCGAGAAATTGATTAGCGCCGTGGTGTGGGCGTGTGTCAGGTTCCCAGCGTCTCAACAACGCGCGCGACAGGACGGTCTCGCCAGGAGATCGCCGTAGTCTGTCGGACACTGACTACTTTGAAACAAGGACGTACACCATGCCTCAAGCATCCTCCAGCGCCAGCACGGCGTTCAGCGCCGTCGACACCTTCAGCCACCTCTACGACCGTGGTGGTGACGCGTTGGTCAACGGCAAACCGTCGTTCACCGCCGACCAGGCCGCTGACGAAATCCTGCGCAAGGGCCTGTCGTGGGGCGATAAAAACGCCGACGGCAAAATCGACCTCAGCTACAACTTCCTCAGCGAAAAACCGGCGAACTACAACGCCAAGCTGGGCAACTTCAGCGAATTCAGCGCTCAGCAAAAGGCGCAAGCCGTGCTGGCCATGCAGTCCTGGGCCGACGTTGCCAACGTCACGTTCAGCGAAGGCAAGGGCGGTGACGGTCACATGACCTTCGGCAACTACGACGTCAGTACCGGCGGCGCCGCGTTTGCCTACCTGCCGAGCGGCGGCAGTTACGACGGCCAGTCGTGGTACCTGATCAACAATCAATATCAGGTCAACAAGACCCCGGACACCAACAACTACGGGCGCCAGACCCTGACCCACGAAATCGGGCACACCCTCGGCCTGTCACACCCGGGCGCCTACAACGCCGGCAATGGTAACCCGACCTACGGCGACGCCAAATACGCCGAAGACACCCGTGGCTACAGCCTGATGAGCTACTGGAGTGAAACCAACACCGGCCAGGATTTCAGCAAGGACGGCAGCGGTGCCTATGCTTCGGCGCCTTTGCTGGACGACATTGTGGCGGTGCAAAAGCTGTATGGCGCCAATTATGAAACCCGCGCCGGTGACACCACCTACGGCTTCAGCTCCAACGCCGAGCGTGATTTCTACAGCGCGACTTCGGCATCGTCGAAAGTGGTATTTTCGGTGTGGGACGGCGGTGGCAATGACACGCTGAACTTCTCCGGCTTCAACCAGAATCAGAAGATCAACCTCAACGAAGGTTCGTTTTCCGATGTCGGCGGCATGGTCGGCAACGTTTCGATCGCGCATGGCGTGACCGTGGAAAACGCCATTGGCGGCGCGGGCAATGACTTGCTGATCGGCAACGCGGCGGTCAATGTCCTGTTCGGCGGTGCCGGCAACGACATTCTCTACGGCGGCGCTGGCGGTGACACATTGTGGGGCGGCGAGGGTGCCGATACGTTCGTGTTCGGCGCGGCCAGCGATTCGACCAATAACCAGCCTGACTGGATCATGGATTTCAAAAGTGGTCTGGACAAGATCGACCTGTCGGGCATTGCCGGGTTCGCGTCGGGCGCGGCGTCGTTGAATTTTGTCAGCCACTTCACCGGGCATGCCGGCGATGCGATCCTGACGTACTACGGACAAAGCGATCAGACCACGTTGCTGGTTGACCTTACGGGGCAGGGTGCGATTGATTTTGCCGTGGGTGTCGTGGGGCAGGCGTTGGCGAGCGATATCGTCGCCTGATCTGACGCACCGGGCATCGGTTGTAGCTGTGTGGTGAGGGGATCAATCCCCTCACCACACAGCTAACGTCGTGCAGCGTATTGCTTGATAGCCGTTCGGCTGCGAATCCGGCGCGATTGGCAACCATGAGTTATACCTGAACCGGTCTCTTCGCCGTCTCCAGGAGAACCCCATGAAAAGCTCCGGCCCCAGCCCAGTCATCAACCTCGAACAACTCGCCGGCTGCCTGCTGGTGAAGTTTCACGGCATTCAGGTCGCTGCCTCCTCCCATGCGCTGATCCTCAACGAAGCCAACTACCCGCCGGTCTATTACGTCCCTCGCGAAGACATCGACGAGAAGTACTTCGCCCGCACCGACCACACCAGTTACTGCCCGTACAAGGGCGACGCCAACTACTTCAGCCTGCAAGTGCCGGGGCACGAAGGGGCGAACGCGGTGTGGACTTACGAAAATCCGAAAGTGTCGGTCAAAGACATACAGAACTACGTGGCGTTTTACCCGGACCAAGTGAAATTCGAGGTCATAAAAGCTGAGTCATAGGCCATAGCACGCGAAACGGAGTCAGCTCCAGACCTGCAGCGTGATAGCCCCATGATTGTTGCAATACAGCAGCCGCACATCATTGGCAAAACACCTGAGCTGCCCGCTGGCCGGCGCCACCCAACCTGCCGGCCAGCGCGAGCCGTCGCCAATGGCGAAGTAGCTCTGGCGGTCTTTGTCGATTGCACCGATCAGTGTGAACCACTCGGCATCGGCGGCCTTGCAGCGGATGAGGCGTTTGAACGGCGCAAGTTTTGGTACCGCCGCGCCATTGACGTCATGGAGTTCGTTCCAGTCGCGCCAATGGCCACTGGCACGAAAAAAGTAGCGTTGCCCGGCCGTGAGCATGACTGCAGTCGGGCACCAAGGGTCGTCGGCCTGGATCTCTACGCTGCACAGCAATGTTTGCGCGCCCGCCGGAGCGACGACTGAAAGTGGCATGAGCAATCTCCGTGACTCAGTAATTCAAATCGATGAGGCGCTGATCCAGATCGGCGTTGGGGCCCAACCTGAGAATCGTCTTGAGAGTCAGCGTCATCGCTTTCAAGTCATTGTCGAATCCGCCATGTGAAGTATCACGGCTGACGCCCGGCCCATAGGTCATTTGCGCATCGTTGTAGATGTGCAGTGTGGCTGCGCGCGGGTGCGTCAGGCTTTTGCCGGTCGAGGCGAAACCGCTGGGGATTTTTTTGTCCCAGTAGAAGTTGTTCCACTCGACGGTCATGTTCTGCGCGGCCACGCTCCATTCGCTGAGCTTGGGGTTGCTGAAGTCCTGATAAATGCCGTCCAGGCTTTTGGCCATGCCCAGTAGCGGCATTTTATGCAGCTCTTCGTAGGCGCGGGAGACCAGGTAAAGCAACGATTTTCGGTAGACACCGGCGACGTTGTCACTCTGTTCGCGGTTGTCGGACATGATATGCAGATGAAAGTCGTCGCGTTTCAGTCCGCCCTTTTCTATGACCTGGCGGTAGGTCTGGTTGGCGAAATCGAGGGTACACGCCGGCGCCAGCAGTGTTGAAGTGGCAATCGGCAGGCCTCTATTCCAGAGCAGTTGAATCAGGTGACCATTCATCAGCGAACCTGCCGAGTGGCCGATCAGGTGCAGTTCTACATTGGCGGTGCCCATGGCGCCCACCAGTTTTTCCAGGTTGTCGGTGATCTCCAGCAGACCGCGCGGTGTGTACCCCGGAATCGAGGCTGCCAGTGCGTTCTGTTTCATTTGTCGCCACTGCGCGCCACCGGGCTGCTGGGTAATCACCTCCACCCCACGGTCCCACGCCTCGGTGGCTTTGTCCTTGAGCTCTTTTAACGTGTCGAGGAAGCTGCCGGCGTCCAGTGATTGAACGGCATATTTATCTTTGACGATGTCGATGAAAGTTTCCACGACCCCCGTGCGCCAAGTGATGAATAACGGATACACACCGTTTTCAAGAAAGTACGGCGCCATTGCACAAATGCGCTTGATCGACGCTTTTTCGGAATTAAGCCCTCCGTGGGAGAACACCGCGATCCGCAGTACTTTGGGCTTTTTCCCGGCTGGAAGGTTGTTGTACCAGGCCTGAGGGGCCTCAAACACGATGCGCGCCACACTTGCGCGCACATCTTTTACCGCGACGAGACGAGGACCGATGCTGCCGTCGTTTTCAAAAACCACGGTCAATCCGTAGGCGTCATCCGGCTTCAGTGGCAATGGGCCCTTGCGATCGGGGGTGGGCGAGTCGGCGGAAAACAGCGAAAAGCCTTCGCGTTTGGCGCTGGACGTCAGCAAGGCATCGCGAAACGCAGACTGCGCCCCATCTGCTCCTTTCGACGGCCGAGTATTGCGCGAAACGGTGCCATGTTTGATCGGCACGCCGAGCCCCACGGTCCAGGCGTCGGTGCCATTGGCCAGCCAGTCTTCATAGGTCAGGATCGCGAATCCTGAGTAGCCCCAGTCGGTGGACCAGGAGTTCTGCACGATAAAGCCTTCGTGGGTATAACCGAGCAGGGCGAACGCATGCCCCCCTTCGGCCTTTTGATGCAACTTGATCACCGGCAATTGCGCGGTGCTCTGGAATGCTCGGGCACCGGGTTTGCCTTTGGTCTTTAGATTCCAGCCCTGATGGACATTGGCTGAAACGTACAGCGCGCCGGTTTCACAGAGCGCCGCCATCATTGCGGTGATGTCGTCTTTTTCAACACGGTAGTAAACGCCCAAGGGGCGAGTGATAGCGTCTTCGGCCCATTGCGCCGAGGGCTCCTCAAAGTCCGGCACCGAGCCGTCGGCGGCGACGGTATAGGGCCACAGGCTTTTCTCGCAGACGCCGTGCTTGTGCCAGCCCTTTAACGCGCCCCGGCAACTGGAACCTGTGTAATCCTCGCCGGGCCATTCGTCGTACAGCTTGGCCAGATGGTAGAGCTGGCGCGGGCTGGTTTGCACCGATTCGGCATCCCGGCGCCACAACAGATAGTTCACCACCGCCGAGAGCCCGAAACCGGTGCAGGCGCCTTCACTGCCTTGAAACTGCACCATGCCCCGGCCCAGGTAATCCGCCCATTTACCGGTGATGTCCTGATCGGAGGGGAACGACGCTGGAAGCGACTGCACGCGGGGGGTGAATACCCGGTCGCGTAGGTCCAGACGGTCCGGGCGAGCATCCAGGGTGATGGTGGTTTGAGCGAGGGAGAATTGCGACGCAGGCATGGGAGAATCCTCAGTCCGAGAGGTTCAGTTGCCCCACGCCACGAACGCTTTTCTGCGTCGCGGGGTTTCAAGTGTGTGAATGATCGTAGACGAGATTTGGCGGGGTGGGCGGGATGAGGGATCTGTGGCGAGGGGATTTATCCCCGTTGGGCTGCGCAGCGGCCCTGATGGCTGCAACCTTGGTGTGTCTGACTCGCCAAGGTTGCAGGGTTGGGGGCTGCTGCGCAGCCCATCGGGGATAAATCCCCTCGCCACAGGGGGGGGTAAGCAGGCAGTTCTTTTCGGCTAGGCTCAGTTTTTGTCGAGGTCGATGTTTTTGGTTTCGCGCAGGCAGATCATTCCGACGACCAGGCTCACCCCGGTAATCAGCACCGGGTACCACAGCCCATAGAAGATGTCCCCGGTGTACACCACCAAGGCAAACGACACCGTCGGCAGGAAACCGCCAAACCAGCCGTTGCCGATGTGGTACGGCAGCGACATCGAGGTGTAGCGAATCCGCGTCGGAAACAGCTCCACCATCAGCGCTGCCAGAGGCCCGTAGCACATGGCCGAAATGATGATCAGCGCGACGATCAGCGCGACAATCATCGGCTTGTTGATCTGCTGCATATCCGCCTGTTGCGGGTAGCCGGCGAGGGTAATCGCACCGCGCAGGGCTGCTTCGTCGTAGCCGTCGAGTTTGACGTCGCCGACACTCACTTGCACGGCGCTGCCAGCAGGCGCAGCGGCGCTGGAGTAAGGCAGGCCTTGCTTGACCAGGAAGGTCTTGACCTTGTCGCACGGGCTGTCGAATTTGGCCTTGCCCACCGGGTCGAACTGGAAGGTGCAGGTCGCCGGATCCGCCAACACGGTGATCGGCGCCTGACGGCTGGCCTGATCGATTGCCGGGTTCGCATAGTGCGCCAGCGATTTGAAAATCGGAAAGTACAGCGCCGTCGCCAGCAGCAAGCCGAGCATCAGCACCGGTTTGCGCCCGACCTTGTCCGACAGCCAGCCGAAAATGATGAAGAACGGCGCACCGATCACCACGCTGATGATCAGCAAGGTGTTGGCCACCGCCGGGTCCATTTTCAGGAACTGGGTGAGGAAGAACAGCACGTAGAACTGCGCCGCGTAGAAAGTCACCGCTTGCCCGGCGTTGATGCTGAACAGGGCGATCAGCACGACCTTGAGGTTTTCCCATTTGCCGAACGATTCGCGGATCGGCGCCTTCGAGGTTTTGCCTTCCTCTTTCATTTTCAGATAGGCCGGCGACTCGTGCAGGCTCAGGCGAATCCAGGTGGAAATGCCCAGCAGCACGATCGACAGCAGGAACGGAATGCGCCAGCCCCAGACTTCAAACTGGTCACCGGTGAAGTAACGGCAACCGAGCACCACCAGCAGCGAGAGCAGCAGGCCGAGGGTCGCGGTGGACTGAATCCAGCTGGTGTGAAAGCCGCGCTTGCCGATTGGCGCGTGCTCCGCCACGTAGGTCGCCGCGCCGCCGTATTCACCGCCGAGCGCCAGGCCTTGAAGCATGCGCAGCACCACGAGGATGATCGGTGCGGCGATGCCGATGCTGGCGTAAGTCGGCAGCAGGCCGACGCAGAACGTCGCGATGCCCATCAAAATGATCGTCGCGAGGAAGGTGTATTTGCGCCCGATCATGTCCCCCAACCGACCAAACACCAGCGCCCCGAACGGCCGCACGATAAAGCCTGCGGCGAAGGCCATCAGCGCAAAGATGAACGCCGTGGTGTCGTTGACCCCGGCGAAAAACTGCTTGCTGATCACCGCCGCGAGGGCGCCGTAGAGGAAAAAGTCATACCACTCGAACACCGTCCCCAGTGATGAGGCGAAGATGACTTTCTGCGTGGCATTGCTGGTACTGGCGCTGCTCGCAGCGTCCAGCGGTTGAGCGTGTTCTGACATATCGGTATCCCTCACAGTGATTGTTTTTGTTGTTCCACTGATGCTCGATGTCCATGAATCAAACGCATATCCCCTGTAGGAGCTGCCGCAGGCTGCGATCTTTTGATCTTGGTTTTGATTTCAAAAATTCAAAGTCAAAAGATCGCAGCCTTCGGCAGCTCCTACAGGGTTTGGGCCAGTTCCGGTTTTGCGGTGCTGCTCCTGATGTGGGGGTTGAGGATCAGTTGGGCCGCTTTTTCGGCAATCATCAGCGTAGGCGAACAGGTGTTGCCCGAGGTGATGCGCGGCATGATCGAGGCGTCGGCAATGCGCAAACCGGGGACGCCGTGCACACGCAACTGTGCATCCACCACCGCGTCACCGTCATTGCCCATGCGGCAGGTGCCGACCGGGTGGAAAATCGTCGTGCCGATTGTCGCCGCCGCTTGCTGCAACTCTGCTTCGCTTTGCAGGCTGGCGCCGGGCAGGTACTCGACCGGTTTGAACGCGTGCAGGGCAGGGGCGCTGACGATGCGCCGGGTCATGCGAATCGCATCCGCTGCCACGCGCAAATCTTCCGGATGGCTGAGATAGTTGGGTTGAATCAGCGGCGCGTGCTGTGGGTCGGCCGAACGGATTTCGATGCGGCCACGGCTCTGCGGACGCAGATCACACACCGACGCAGTAAACGCCGGAAAGCTGTGCAACGGTTCGCCAAAGCGCTCCAGCGACAACGGCTGCACGTGATATTCCAGATTCGCCGAGGTCTGCTCCGGCCCCGAACGGGCAAATGCGCCCAACTGACTCGGCGCCATCGACAGCGGCCCGCTGCGGTCATACAGATAACGCAGGCCCATGCCCATCTTGCCCCAGACGCTGCCGGCGATTTGGTTCAGCGTGCGCGCGTTTTCCAGTTTGTAGATCAGGCGCAGTTGCAGGTGATCCTGCAGGTTGCCGCCGACGCCCGGCAATTCATGGATCACGCCGATACCGAGGCGCTCCAGCAGCGGCCGCGGACCAATCCCGGAGCGCTGTAAAATGCTCGGCGAGCCGACCGATCCGGCGCACAAGATGATCTCTTTGCGCGCCTTGAACTGTTTGACCTGACCTTCATGCCGCGCACTCACTTTCGATGCGCGCCCGTCCTCCAGCACAACCCGATCCACTTCAACCCCGGTCAGCACCGTCAGGTTCATCCGCTCACGCACAGGTTTGAGAAAAGCCTTCGCCGCGTTCCAGCGCACGCCGGCCTTCTGATTGACCTGAAAGTAGCCGCAACCCTCGTTGTCGCCCTGATTGAAGTCTTCGATGCTGGCGATGCCGCTTTGCTCGGCCGCGCTGCGAAACGCATCCAGAATCGGCCACGAAAGCCGCTGTTGTTCGACGCGCCATTCACCCTTGGCGCCGTGGAATTCAGCCGCGCCGGCAAAGTGGTTTTCGCTCTGTTTGAACAGCGGCAGCACATCATTCCAGGCCCAGCCCGGATTGCCCTCGGCCGCCCAGCCGTCATAGTCGTTGGCCTGGCCGCGCATGTAGATCATGCCGTTGATGGAAGAACAGCCGCCGAGCACTTTGCCGCGCGGATAACTCAGCGCACGGCCGTTGAGGCCCGCTTGTTCTTCGGTCTTAAAGCACCAGTCGGTGCGCGGGTTACCGATGCAGAACAGGTAACCGACAGGTATGTGAATCCACGCATAGTTGTCGCGCCCGCCGGCTTCGAGCAACAGCACGCGCTGCTGCGGATCCGCCGACAGTCGATTGGCCAGCAGGCACCCGGCAGGGCCGGCGCCGACCACGATGTAGTCGTATTCATCGAGGGAAGTCTGCATTCCCTGACCTCGCTTTTTGTTTTTATTGTCGGACACTCTAGTTGTTAGCTTTCGTCAAAAGAATGTTAGTTTTTGCGCAGCCGCTGTGCGTTTTTAAACAGCCTGCATAGACCTTAGCCGACAAGGACACAGCATGTTCGACTGGAACGACCTGCGGTTTTTTCTCGAACTGCAACGCAGTGGGCGCCTGCTCACCGCTGCCCGCCGTCTCAACACCACCCACGCCACCGTCGCCCGGCACATCGAGGCCATCGAAAAGAGCCTCGGCACTGCGCTGTTCGTCCAGCATGCGCAAGGCTATGAGATGACCCCGGCGGGGGAGGCGCTGCTCAAACATGCGGAAGCGATGGAGAACGTGGCGTTGCTGGCGCAGGAAGAAATCACCCAATCGACCGCGCCGCTGGGCAAGATTCGCGTGGGGGTTACCGAAGGGCTGGGGATCAAGTTTCTGGCCAGTCGCATGATTGGTCTGTTTGAGCGTTATCCGGGTCTGGAAGTGGAACTGGTGGCGGTGCCGCGCTTTGTCAGCATCCTCAACCGTGAGGCGGAAATCAGCATTCATCTGGAGCGCCCGGCGGCGGACATGCTGGTGACGCGCAAACTCACCGATTACCGCCTCGCGCTCTATGCCAGTCAACGCTACCTCGACAAAGCGCCGCCGCTGCAAAGCCGTGAAGATTTGGGCCGGCATGCGTGGATCGGCTATGTCGACGATTTGCTGTTCAGCCAGGAACTGATGTTCCTCAACAGCTTCTGTCGCAGCCCGCGGGTGGTGTTTCACAGCACCAGCGTCATCGCCCAACAGGAAGCCGCGCGGTCGGGTTTGGGCATTGCGGTGTTGCCGTGCTACATGGCCGAGTCCGATCCGGATCTGGTGCCGTTGTTGCCGGATGAAAGTATCGAGCGCAGTTACTGGATCAGCACGCGGCGCGAGTTGCATAAATCGGTGCGGCTGCGGGTGGTCTGGGATTATGTGGTGGGGTTGTGTGAGGCGGAGCAGGGGTTGTTGCTTAACCTTTAAGGTCAAAGGATCGCAGCCTTCGGCAGCTCCTACAGGGGGCTGTGTAGGAGCTGCCGAAGGCTGCGATCTTTTGATCCGGGTTGATTTATATATGGATATCCGTATATTCGAGTTTCCGTATGTATTGGTGCCGTTCCATGCTCACCCCCACCGAAGTCTTCAAGAGCCTCGCCGACGAAACCCGCGTGCGCGCCATCCTGCTGATTGCCGATCAAGGTGAACTCTGCGTCTGCGAGCTGATGTGTGCGCTTGACGACAGTCAGCCAAAGATCAGCCGTCACCTCGCGCAACTGCGCAGCAACGGCCTGCTGCTCGATCGCCGTCAGGGGCAATGGGTCTACTACCGCCTTAATCCGCAGTTGCCCGATTGGGTTCGCGAAATCCTCCAGGTGACGTCCGGGGCCAACACTGACTGGCTCAAGGACAACGCAGCTCGCCTGCAAAACATGGATGGCCGCCCGGTTCGCGAAGCCGCCTGCTGCTGACACTTCACTGGAGCACTTCATGCGAATCCTGTTCATGTGCACGGCCAACAGCTGCCGCAGCATCCTCTCGGAAGCCATGTTCAATCACTTGGCACCGCCCGGATTTGAAGCGGTGAGTGCCGGCAGTTTTCCCAAAGGCCAAGTGCTGCCGCGCAGTCTGTTGACCCTGCAACACGCCGGCATTGCCATCAATGGCTTGCACAGCAAAGGCAACGACGCTTTCGAAGGCAACCCGCCAGACATCGTCATCACCGTGTGCGACAAAGCCGCCGGCGAGACCTGCCCGGTGTATTTCGGCCCGGCGCTCAAGGCCCATTGGGGATTGGAAGATCCTTCCGAAGTATCAGGTGACGAGGCCACAGTGAATGGCGCTTTCCACGCGACACTGATGCGTATCGGCGAGCGTTGCCAGGCCTTCCTCGATCTGCCCTTTGAAACCCTCAGCCGCGATGAATTGAAAACCGCGCTCGACCGCATCGGCGCGCTTTAAGGAACACTCATGTCAGCCCACCTGCCAAACCTCGATTCCAGCTTGTTCGATAACGCCAAACCGGCGAAGCCCGGCGAACACAAACCGCGCATTCTGTTGCTGTACGGTTCGACCCGTGAGCGCTCCTTCAGCCGTTTACTGGTGGAGGATTCTGCTCGGTTGCTGGAACACTTCGGCGCCGAAACGCGCGTCTTCAACCCGTCCGGTTTGCCGCTGCCCGACGACGCCCCGGTCGACCATCCCAAAGTGCAGGAACTGCGCGATCTGGTGCTGTGGTCGGAAGGGCAAGTGTGGTGTTCACCCGAACGTCACGGCGCGATGTCTGCTGTGTTCAAGGCGCAGATCGACTGGGTCCCGCTGGAGCTCGGCGCCATGCGTCCGACCCAGGGCAAAACCCTGGCGGTGATGCAGGTCTGCGGCGGCTCGCAGTCGTTCAACGTGGTCAACCAGTTGCGCGTGTTGGGCCGCTGGATGCGCATGTTCACCATCCCCAACCAATCCTCGGTGCCCAAGGCCTACATGGAGTTCGACGAGGCAGGGCGGATGAAGCCGTCGCCGTTCTACGACCGTGTGGTTGACGTGATGGAGGAGTTGGTGAAGTTCACTGTGTTGCTGCGCGATCAGCAGACGCATCTGGTCGACCGCTACTCCGAACGCAAGGAAACTGCTGAGCAGTTGATGGCAAGGGTCAATCAGCGCTCGATCTGAATGCGAGAAAAAGCCCTGATTCAACTGCTGGCGGTTACGTCGATCAGCGGAATCGGTTCGATCGCCCAGGCACGGCTGTTGCGTCTTTCGGGGCACGGAATGGCGCAGGCCTTGCGCCCGGTAAAGTCGCGGGCGAGCCGTGCTTCATCGATCTGCCAGCCCAGGCGCTCCAGTTCGCGAAGGCGTTTGCGCAAGGCGATCTGCAGCGCATCGGACTTCAACGAAACTTCTTGCTGCCAGGAGTCCGGTACGCGCTCCGGGCGCACGTTGCGCAGTACTGCGTGATCCTGTCGGAAAATCTTCAGATTGCTGGCGACGAAGCGTCCGTCGAGCAAGCGCGAGCGTAGAAACGTGCGGCCCATCATCCACCACGTGCGCGTGCGGTTGGCGTCCACTGGCACATGGGCCGCAACAATGTAGATCCGCCAGCCATTGGGTAATTGCAATTGCAGCGTGGTACACGGGCCTGACAAATGAAACCCGGGCACGGTTGTCACGCTGACCTGCTCGGTGGCTGATTTGCGCCTGAACAGCCCGGTGCGCTTGGGTCGCTTCATCAACATTCGGGCCTGACCCTGCCACGCATCGCTGTCGACGTCGAACGCTTCGATTTCCGGATGAGCCGGGTCGCCGAAGGTCGAACCATGCACGAAAGGCGCGTGTGCAAAATCCAGCCCGTTCTCGATGACCCGATCCCAACTGGCTTCCCAGTCAAAGTGACCACTGACTACGCGAACGTTGGCATCATCGAGCCAATCCAGGTCAGGAAGCGGCGGGCGTTCAGCCTCTGGCAAATCGCCTAGAAAGGCCCAGATCCAGCCGTAGCGTTCCTCTGTCGGGTACGCATCAACCCGCGCCTTCTCCGGGATCCGCAGAGTGGGCTGAGCGGGAATCTGCACGCACCGGCCGTCACCGTCGAAGCGCCAGCCGTGGTAGGGGCACTGCACGCTGTCGCCGACCTTGGCCCCGGCCGATAGCGAACCCCCACGGTGCACGCAAATATCGGACAGCAGACGTGCCTTGCCGTGGCTGTCGCGGAAGGCGACAAACGACTGGCCGAGCAGGCGTATCGGCGCGATCTCTTGGCTCAACTGCGATGAGGGAATGATGACGTACCAAAGGTTTTTGAGCATGGGTTGCGGTGACCGAAAGAGTAGGGACGGGGCTCTGGACGCTTTGAGCATAGATCCGGGCTGGCAGTTCACCGAATGAACTGCATGCGCTCAGATTCGATCAAGGTTTTGCAGAAAATCGCCATGCGTCGCTTCGGCCTGCTGGACGAGGTGCCGGGCGAAGACCTACACGGAGGGGGTTTCAGCTCTGGTTTTAATCGCAGGCGAGAACAGTTGGCCCATGCAACTAACTGGTCGAGCCACAGGTCACTCAATCAGCGGAGGTCGATTCAATTCGCACGACCTCGAATATCGAAGACGCTGCCCGTGGCCACTCATCTCGATCGTCGCAACAACCTGTCACTGGACAGCCTGAATTTCTTCCTCGCCGATGTGCGCGACGGGCTCGGGCCCTATCTGGCGATTTACCTGCTGGCGGTTCATCAATGGGACCCGGCCAGCATTGGCCTGGTCATGACCATTGCCGGAATCGCCGCGCTCATCACGCAAACGCCAGCAGGCGCATTGGTCGATAGTACGCGTCGCAAACGAGCGATCATTGTCATTGCGGCGTTGCTGGTGACGGGCAGTTGTCTAGTGTTGCCTTTCGTCACCTCGTTCAGTCTGGTGGCGCTGACTCAAGCCCTCAGCGCTGTCGCCGCATCGATTTTTGCGCCGGCGATTTCGGCGATCACCTTAGGCATTACCGGGCCGCGCGCCTTCACGCGACGCACCGGGCGCAACGAAACGTTCAACCATGCCGGCAATGCCTGTGCGGCGCTGTTGGCCGGGCTGTTTGCTTACCTGTTCGGCCCGGTAGCGGTGTTTTATCTGATGGCGGCCATGGCGATTGCCAGCGTCATCGCCGTGTCCTTTGTTTCGCCAGAGGCCATCGACCACGATCTGGCCCGAGGCCTGAACCCCGGCGGTGCCGGGCATGGCACACAACCCTCTGGTTTGTCGGTACTGCTCAAGAACAAACCGCTGCTGATGTTTGCCGTGTGCTGCGCGTTGTTCCACTTGGCGAACGCGGCGATGCTGCCGCTGGTGAGCCAGAAACTGGCGCAGGCCAATCTGCAGATGGCCACGCCGTTGACCTCCGCCTGCATCGTCGCGGCGCAGTTGGTCATGGTGCCCGTCGCCTTGCTGTGCGGGGCCAAGGCCGATGTCTGGGGGCGCAAGCCGTTGCTGCTCGCAGGCTTCCTGATTTTGCCGTTGCGTGGCGTACTGTATGTGTGGTCCGACGACCCTTATTGGCTGGTCGCGGTGCAGTTGCTCGACGGTGTGGGCGCGGGGATTTTCGGCGCGCTGTTTCCAGTGGTGGTGAAAGACCTCACGTTGGGCACCGGGCATTTCAACGTCAGCCTGGGCGCGCTCTCGACTGCGTTCGGTCTGGGCGCTGCATTGAGTAACGGCCTCGCGGGATTCGTGGTGCAGGCCGCTGGCTACAGTGCGGCGTTTTTGACACTGGCCGTGGTCGCCGCCGCTGCGTTGATTCTGCTTTGGGTGGCCGTTCCCGAGACGTTGCAGTGTTCAAGTGCGCAAGCAGATACGCCGCAAGGCGCTCTTCGAAGTTCATCTTGCCCATGAGCATCAGCCTGTCGTGATCCCGAACGAACGGCCATTCTTGACTGAGCCTCTAGGCTGCGCATCGCGGGTTGGCGCTGCTTTTGCTTGAAACAGCTGCAAGGCCTTTCAAGAATGGAGAGATGCAATGAGGGAGTGGGTTACGGGCGGCGACATCCACAAGGATAACTTGCAGGCGATCTGTGACGGCGTCATAGAGCATGGCCGCGCTTTATCTGAGGCACGCGGCGGGCGGGCTCAGCCCATCGCCTGTCTGGTCATGGAGAATGGGCAACTCGTCGGCGGTGCAACTGGCAGAACCGAGTTCAGACGCTTGTTTGTCAGTTACCTGTGGGTCGATGCGCAACGGCGCGGCATGGGGCTGGGGGCTGAAGCGTTGCACAGACTTGAGGCGCTAGCCGTTGAACGGGGATGCGTGGACGCCTTGATCGAAACCCTCGATGACGACGTCGCCGAGTGGTACTCGCGGTGTGGATATCAAGTGATAGCGCATGTGCCGCAGTACTGCGGGCCATGGAGTCGGCATACGTTGTTGAAAACGCTCGACGGAGCTCATGGAAATGCTGCCGATGAGCAATAGCCATACCCGCAGTAGCATGCCAATCAGCGGCATGCTTCATCACGTCGAGATCAATGTTTCATCCTTGGAAGCATCGCTGCGCTTTTGGCGACCGTTGCTGTGGCCCGCAACACTACGCCCTTTACTGTGAAGATCCGGACAAGATCAAGGTAGAGATCGTTGCTGCGGGGCTTTGTGCTGTTCAGGGTGAATGCCCTTGGGTTGATCCAGCGCGACAACGACACCCGGAGTGAACCCGATATTGCCGGCAGGCCATGATTCATGGTCGTCCGAGCGATCCGTCAAAGTCGGTTTGAACTGAAGCACTGAAGCCACTTGCCGGGACCACGACGCGCGTCCACTCTATGGCATGCCGACAAGGAGCGTCAGCCGACTCTCCGTCGCGACCACAGGGAGCTTGCAGCATGAGCGAAGACAGCAAAGTCAAAGGCCCGGCATCCTACTTTCCCGCCATCGAAAAAAAGTACGGCCAACCCATCGAACATTGGCTGAACCTGCTCGCCAGCCTCCACGACAAAAAACACATGGAACGGGTTGCCTGGCTCAAGACCGAGCACGGCATGGGCCATGGCCACGCCAACGCGCTGGTCGCGTACCATCTGGCCAACAGCAAACAGTGAGGGCAGGGTAGCCATGAACTTCAGCCACCGGCCAGTGACGGCCGACGATGTCCAAACCGTCTGCGGTTTTCCGCAGGGTGTTCAAGAGTTGTACTTCATGTTCCCGAAGGCGCAATACCCGCTGACGGCAGAGCAGATGCACACCGCGATCGGCCAGCGCTTCGACTCCACGGTGTTCCTGGCCAACGGCGAGTTCGTCGGTTTCGCCAACTTCTACCGTGCTGAACACAATGCTATCTGTTGCATCGGCAACGTCATCGTCGCGCCCTACGCGCGAGGCCAAGGCGTGGCCCGATACATCATCGAAACGATGACGGCACTGGCCTTCGAAAAGTACCAGGCCCGCGAAGTGCAGTTGTCCTGCTTCAACGAAAACACCGCCGGCCTGTTGCTCTACCCCAAACTCGGCTTCGTTCCGTTCGCCATCGAAGAGCGACCGGCACCGAACGGCGGGCGCTCGGCGCTCATTCACATGACCCGCAGTCGAGGCGCCATCGATGCCGCTCAGCTTCCATAAAATGCACGCCAACGGCGATGACTTCGTCGTGGTCGATGCGCGAAACACCACCAACCCGATCACCAGTCAACTGGCCCGACAGCTGGGTGATCGCCACCGAGGCATCGGTTTCAACCAGCTCGCCGTGGTGCTCGATTGCGCGGATGCCGATGCACAGTTGCAGTTCTGGAACGCCGACGGCTCGGCGCTCGATGTGTGCGGCAGCGCCACCCGTGGCGCCGCCGACCGACTGATGCGCGAAGCCAGCCGAAAAACGATCACCCTGCGCACCCAACGCGGTGTGCTCCACTGTGAACGCACGCCCAGCGGACTGATCTCGGTCGACATGGGTCAACCGCTGCTCGCCTGGGCCGACATTCCGCTGACTGAGGCACACGACACGCTTATGCTGCCGCTGCCCGGCGACCCCGCCGCGTGCAGCATGGGCAACCCGCATTGCACCTATTTCGTCGAAGACCTCAGCATCCTCGACCTCGCCGCCGTCGGCCCAACCCTCGAAACGCATCCGCTGTTCCCGCACAAAACCAACGTGCACTTCGTCCAGATCCTCGACCGCAGCCACATCCGCCTGCGTATCTGGGAACGCAACGGCGCAATCCCGCTCGGCTCCGGCTCCTGTGCTTGCGGCGCCGCAGTAAACGGCATCCGCCGAGGCCTGCTCGACCAAACCGTCATCGTCGAATGCGACGGCGGCCCTGTCACCGTCCACTGGAACGGCACCGACAGCGTTACCCTGAGCGGCCCGGTCGAACCGATCTTCTCCGGCACAATCCCTTAAGCATTCCGGTCGGCCCGCTCTCTGCAGAAAAACCACCTGACTCCCCCGCAGGAGCGGCCCATGCTCAACGGTCTGAGCACGGCGCTCAGCCCCACGTGGGCGTTCTCTTGCCGACAGCGGATGCCATCGAGCTGCCGAATTATGCCGAGCAACAGCGGGGATAGATTTGGATGTGATTTCCCACAGCTCAGACGTCGGTTTTACCCAACAGACGTCACCCGCGCAGCCTGCGTTGGGTCACGCGACGTCACCAGCCCGAGGAAGGAAATCACCAGCGCCAGGCCGATGGTTGTGGTGACTTCGGTGCGGTGTTGCGGCGTGAGCATCATCACCGCCAGCGCCGCGCAGATGAACACAATCACCAGCCAGGTCAGCCAGGGAAACAGCCACATGCGAAAGGTCAGCTCGACGTTGCGCTGACGCAACAGCTTGCGCATACGCAACTGCGACACCGCAATCGCCAGGTACACCAGCAACGCAATCGCCCCGGAACTGGCCAGCAGGAACTCGAACAGCCCGGCGGGCATGATGTAACTCCACACGGTAATCGCCGCGCCGAGCACTGTGCTGGCGATAACGGCTGCGCGTGGCACGCCCTCCGAAGAGGTCGCCTTCAGCGCTTTCGGCGCATCGCCACGACGGCCCAGCGAATACAACATGCGTGAGGCAATGTAGATGGATGAGTTCATGCAACTGGCCACGGCAATCAGCACGACCACATCGACCATGAACTTGGCGTGGGGAATGTTCATGATTTCCAGCGCCCGCTGATACGAACCGACTGAGGCCAGCAACGGGTCATTCCACGGCACCACGGAAATCACCACGAAAATCGACAGCAGGTAAAACACGCCGATGCGCCAGATCACCGAACGCGTTGCCTTGGCAATATTACGCGCCGGGTCATTCGATTCGGCGGCGGCGATGGTCACAGCTTCCGTACCGATGAAACTGAACATGATGGTGATGAAAGCACCGACGACCGCCGACAGCCCATTAGGGGCAAAGCCACCGTGTTCAGCCATCAAACCGCTCAACCCGCTGACCTCCCGGTCGGGCACCCAGCCCATCAACACAGCAAAACCGACGCCGATAAAACCAATGATCGCCACGACCTTGGCCATCGCAAACCAGAACTCGAATTCACCATATTTCGACACGCTGAACAGGTTGGTCACCACCAACGCAATGATCGACACCAAGGCGAACAGCCAGGCATCGATCTGCGGAAACCATTGGTGCAGCACATGGCCGGCCGCCAGCGCTTCGATCGGAATCACCAGCACCCAGAACCACCAGTAAAGCCAACCGATGGTAAAACCGGCCCAGCGCCCGATGGCCTGATCGGCATAGGTGGAAAACGAGCCGGTGTCGGGATTGGCCACCGCCATTTCGCCGAGCATGCGCATGACCAGAACGACGAGCAACCCTGAGAAAAGATACGCCAGCAGCACGGCGGGGCCGGCCGCAGCGATGGCGTGTCCTGAGCCTACGAACAAACCGGCACCGATGATGCCGGCGATTGACAGCATGGTGACGTGACGAGGCTTGAAGCCCTGCGCCAATTGGCTACTCGAATCCTTGGAGTTCGGGCTAATCATCGTTTTTTTTATTCTCTGCTGATCGACATTTAAGCGGGTTGAAAGGGGCAACCAAGCATTACGATTGCCTGCTGAATGGCTTGGAAACAGCCCCTTCAAACGCTGCAGTTCTTATCAAACCGATCATCTCGATACGGCTATTTTTATGAAAAGACGCGTCACCTTACCCGGCTTGTCTGCTGATTCAGATGCCTGATCACGCCACCATCGTGTCTGATATCGACACACGGACACCTTACGGTCTTGTTGGAAACCCGTCAGTCACCGGCAGGGGCGCATTTGCTCCAACCGGCGTTCTCAACACTGGTTCTACAGCGAGGAGAGACGGGCGGATACATTCGGGCAAGGGGAGGGTGGCGGCTGCTTCAGAGCATCAGCCGAGCGGCGTCGGCTGAAACCGGGCTGCCCTTTACGAAGTGTGCACTTCGCCAAAACGGACAACCCGGGGCCTGTCGTCACAGGCACTGCAGCGGGCCTGAACGCTTAGCGATTAAATCTCGTATTCATCTCATCCAGCACTTCAACGATCTCCGGATCACGTTCCTTTAACCTGTTTTCGAAGGTGTCCTGCGCGTTGAAATAAGCGTCACCGATTTTGCTCATGAAGCCGCGACCCTCGGGTGTGTCAGCAAAAATGCTCTTGGCTTGTTCGGGATGGAAGTGGGCACGAATCGCCGCATCCAATTCATCCGCCTGCAAATTGGCCGCATAGGAGTCGATAAACAGCTCCTGCATCTCCTTGAACGGGGCTTTGTCTTCCAAGACTGTGCGGATGTCTTCGTCCATCACCTCCAAGAAGCGCGGCGAGTAGCTTTGCATCGTCGTTTGCACGAGGTCGTCGTAAACCTCTTTGAGCTGACTCACTTCGACCAATTCCCTGGCCTTGTCCTGACTCCCTCCGCAGGCGGTCATTGACGTTGCAAGCAACAAAACCAGCGCTGCCGTTCTCAAACCCATGAGTCATTGTCCTTGTTCAATGTGAAGGTGCCGATTGCCTGGCGCAGGTTCGAACACTGCTTTGCATAGCAAACCCGCAGAAGTGCAGGGGGCCGCAATTCTAAGCCGACTCCCCCCATTCCCCAAACCCCCACCGCCCCTGCTTCCGTAGGAGCAAAGCTTGCTCGCGAAGATGCCTTCAGCCACACCAAAAAATCCAATCCAGCTAAAACCCAAACGAGCCAAGCCAAATCCATGCTGCCGACCACTAAACAGGAAATAACCATCCTGTTTAAACGAAGCCTTCAGCAACCACCTAAGCCCTACAACGCCTTGCGCCATTGCCTACGACTAAGCCAGAATCCGCCGGCTTGTGCGCCTGGAACTCCCTCCGTATCTTGATTCCCGTCACTGCTCATCAGTGATCGGGTCTGCAAGCCCGCCGGAAAACCAGTCGCATAGCCCTGCCAACAGGACACTTGTTCGTGTCTACTCAATGGCGGCTTTGTGCGGGAGACCTTCGGGTCTGCCGGGTTCCTGGTTTCCCGGTCTTGCAGACCCGTGCATAGCTGCCACCCATCATCTGCAAGTGATGCGTACAGCTCCTAACGAAAAATCAGGAGTTTCACGATGTTCAAAGTAACGCCAAACCCACCGGACGCCGATCCGATCCCGTACGACCCAACGCTTGAACCTCAAAAGATAAAAGAGGCAACCGACCGCGCCATCAACTTCTATCTCAACCCTGGCTCACTGAAACTCTCGATCCCCTCCCGCAAGTCCAGCAAGATCTTCCTCGTCGATCCCTCCGTGGATGAAGAAACCCTGCTCGTCGAAGCCTGCGAATCATTGGCAGCCGCCAGCGACATGGCCCGCGACCTCGGCGACGTCGTCGACCACTCCCAGCGCCGAGCTATGCTGATGCTGCATCAAGTGATCATGCTGAGCGAACTCATGGTCAATCGAATACTGGATAGCCGCCGCTTACCCAACTAGTCGACAGACCAACGGATGAGGGGGCGTGCTCCCTCATACACAAATCAGAGTTCCATGTAGGAGCTGCCGCAGGCTGCGATCTTTTGATCTTGATATTTATTGTGAAAAAACAAGATCAAAAGATCGCAGCCTTCGGCAGCTCCTACAGGATGTTCATTTTTTCGCAGTACCGATGGGTACTCGCCTGGAGTTCCAGATGCCTGAAACCACACCCCAATCAGCGCTCACAGATCCGATATCCCCCTACGAATCCCTAAACTCAAGAAAGCTCCACGAAGCCGCCGAACGCGCCCTCGATCATTACC
Organism: Pseudomonas sp. PB103; assembly: GCF_009764635.1. NCBI lineage: Bacteria > Pseudomonadati > Pseudomonadota > Gammaproteobacteria > Pseudomonadales > Pseudomonadaceae > Pseudomonas > Pseudomonas sp. PB103. The sequence continues at coordinate 29,061 of NZ_RWIL01000086.1, forward strand.
TTCTACCGCCAGGCACGATCAAACCCGAGCCCTACAGCCCCAGCAGCATGTTCATGGTCAACCCACAAACCGACACCGAGTCATTACTGGCAAACGCCTGCGAGTCCCTGGCATCGGCAACGGTGATGCTCGGCGATTTCGCCGGAACGCTGGACGGGCCGAATCGCCACACCTTACAAGGCATCGCTCAAGTGGTGATGTTGGGGGAATTGGCGGTCAACCAGGCGTTGGATAACGTTGAACTGAAGCAGCCAGTTTCAGAGGTCGCAACCGGAATGAAATAGTCCGAGCAGCCCACAATCTGTGGCGAGGGAGCTTGCTCCCGATCAGGCGCGAACCTCCCTTTGTCACTAAACCAGCGAATCAAACAAGACCGGCGTGCTTTTCGAAAATAAATCCGTCGCCAACGACAGCAAAACCCTCGGTTCGGCCAGTGAAATGCTCATCAACTTCGCCCGGGTTCGACAAGTCCCACAGCAAGACTGCGCTCGGCATTGCGCAGAACGTGATGCTCGGCAAACTCGCAGTAAATCAGGCGTTGGACAGCGTAAAAATCGCCCTCTGACCACCCACCGCGACGAGGGGAAACCCTCGTCACTAAACGCGGTCTGAACAACGCTGGCACAGGGCCACGGCTTGTGCCGCGCAGTCTCGACTGTCACCCTTCGCGCCGTTCTTCAAGGATCAGAACAAGGAATCAAGGATTGAGTGGTTACGTCCCCAACCCACCAAAAAACCATCGCTACGCAGAAGCCAAACCCGTCGATATTCATGCCCAGCGTTGGGCTGAGTATGAGAAGCACGGGAAAGAGCCTGCATCGGCGCGTGAAAAAATCGGCATTGCCTTGCGTATCGGAGTGTTCTTCGACGGTACCGGCAATAACGCTAGTAATGCTGCTGCGGGCTTGCTGTGCGGCGCCCATCATCCAATTGCCGCCGAAGACATTGATGCCAGTTGCAAGCCGTTCATGAAAAATCCGGACAGCAGCTATGGCAACGACACCAGCAATGTGCAAAAACTTAGTGACTTGTACTACGCGCCTCAAAATGCCGAAGGCGATAGCTCGCATAAGCAAGCGTTCCGTATGGTCTATATCCAAGGTATCGGTACCCGCTCAGGCGAAGAGGACAGCACTCTCGGGGCTGGTACAGGCCGAGGCGAAACAGGCGTTGCGGGTCGTGTTCAGTTCTCATTTTCAGAGATCAAACTGCGCATCGAAGGCGTGTTAGCGAACATTCCCAATAGTGAAATCACCTCTCTGACTTTCGATACGTTTGGCTTCAGTCGTGGAGCTGCTGCCGCCCGACATTTTGCCAATGAAATTGCCCGTGGAAAGCAGGGGCCGCTCGGGGAGGTTTTGCGCAGCAGCGCGAGAGGGTTCAGCTCAACCTTCAATGATCAATATAAAAGCAGCATCAATATGGGCTTTATTGGTCTGTTCGACACCGTGCCCTCAATTGCTGGCTGGTCCAATCTGGGCAACATCAAAAGCTCCATCGCGACGGGCATCAAGCTGTACTTGGATCGACGATTTTTTTCCGACGTTGTTCAACTGACAGCCCGCGATGAATGTCGAGCCAACTTCGCTCTGAGTCGTGTTAAACCCGATCATCTGGAAATCACCTTGCCGGGTGTTCACTCTGATCTGGGTGGTGGTTACCTCGAAGAAGCGCAAGAAAACGTGCTTATCAGCCCGATGCAAACACTTGATGTTTCGCAATTCACTGATGTATCTGCTACCTCGATTTACCGTGACGCTGCGATAGTCAGAGATCAATGGCTTGCGAAAGGTTGGCCTTCAGAAATGCTGGAAATCGTCACACCTGATGCGACGCCTTTACCAAACAGCCAGCCCAATGGGATCAGCCCACGCATGAAGCGCGTGTACGCTGCGGTCCAGCTCAAACGCCCTGTAAGCGGCATGCTGTCCAGGGTTTATCTGCGAGTAATGCACCAATTGGCAAAAGAGAAGGGCGTTCGGTTTAAAGACATCCCAGACACTCCAGACCTGGCTATCCCCTCAGAACTACAAGCGCTGTGTGATCGGTTCTTGGCCAAGGACTACAACGTCACTTCTGAGGAAGAACAGCTTCTGAAACTGAAGTACATTCACACCTCTGCAAACTGGAACCACCCTCTTGGGCGCAGAGATGGTAGCGGTATAAGAGCTGTCTACATCAACGCTCCTACGGCAGACTCGATTCGCGTGCAACATCCTCACGTACCTGATTGGACGCTTTGGTAATGAAATTAATTGTGACCCTGCTATGCGTGTTGTTCTTGACTGGCTGCCAATCTGCTGACCCATTCTCCGGAACGAATGACCCCAAGTCCGAATGGTGGGAACTGGCCTTCGTCGAACCGGATTACATGCAGGTTTGGGTAGAGGACAGTTCCGTCCAAGACATCACCGGTAGGGTCTACTACCGAGCAAATGGTGGCTCTGCGGCGGGTGGTGAGCCTGAAGACGGCACCGAGTCCGCGCGCGGTTGGTCAATCGTGGACGGTAGTGGTAAACAAGTGGTGGGCGCCGGTCTTCCCGTCCGAATCTATGTCCGGTGGCAGTCAATCGTTGAAAAGAAAACCTGGCAAGCCTGGGTGGATATTCCTGAGCAAGCAAGGCAACTGATGGCGTCATCTATCCACAAACGATGCCCGGAAACTCCTGATCAAGAAGCGCGATTTATGGCGTCGGTCTACTTGGGGCTCGCTCCCGGCGGAGTTGTGCAGGCTTGGGTCAAGGACTCTTGCCATAAAGCGATCAAAGTGGCTCGGACACAGGCTGAGATCGAATCACTGGGGCCGAGTCAGGGCAAGAATGGAGGGCGCTACGCCTATCCCGTCAGTGAGAAGTCCAAACGGTATATCGAGAAGTGGGGCATTCCTTACGGGAGTTGGTAAACCGTCATGCAATAAAGGAAAAGGGCGGTGGCAGGATTTAATCGTGGTCTGGCGCCGATTTCTCCCCGGGACCTGTGCGGCAGAACCAGTAACGGTTTGTAGGAAAACACCACGAAGGAGGCGGGCGTTTTTCGCGCGTAAACGTAACGCTTAAAGCGCGTTTAAATTACACGAACTGTTACTCCATAAAGGCTACGTCAGCTTGCGCCGTTGCCTACGCCTACTACAGAATTCGCCGGCATACGCCGCTATGGGGCGGGCTATATCGTTTCCCGGTCACTGCAAAACAGTGATCGGGTTTGGTAGCCCGCTTTGATACGTTCGTATTGCGCCACCCTATGTCGTCATTCTATTTGGCGGCGTTTTTTTGGTGGACATGCGTGGGGCTCATTCGTGAGCGCCGGGTTTCGTATCGACCGGTCTACCAACCCGCGCATGGCCGCCACCCATCGTTTGGTAGCGAGGGTGAGGGCTCTTATTTATTTCGATACGAGACTTCATCTATGCTCAAAGTAACGCCAAACCCACCGGACGCCGATCCGATCCCGTACGACCCAACGCTTGAACCCCAAAAGATAAAAGAGGCGACCGACCGCGCCATCAACTTCTATCTCAACCCTAGCTCACTGAAACTCTCAATCCCCTCCCGCCAGTCCAGCAAGATCTTCCTCGTCGATCCCTCCGTGGATGAAGAAACCTTGCTCGTCGAAGCCTGCGAATCATTGGCAGCCGCCAGCGACATGGCACGCGACATCGGCGACGTCGTCGACCACTCCCAACGCCGAGCCATGCTGATGCTGCATCAAGTGATCATGCTGAGCGAACTCATGGTCAATCGAATACTGGATAGCCGCCGCCTACCCAACTAGCCGACAGACCATATGAAGGGCCCCACCCCTTCATACACAAATCAGAGTTCCATGTAGGAGCTGCCGAAGGCTGCGATCTTTTGATCTTGTTTTCTCACAATCAATATCAAGATCAAAAGATCGCAGCCTGCGGCAGCTCCTACAGGTTGTCATTTTTCGAAGTACCCTGGAGTTCCAGATGCCTGAAACCACACCCCAATCAGCGGTCACAGATCCGATATCCCCCTACGAATCCTTAAACTCAAGAAAGCTCCACGAAGCCGCAGAACGCGCCCTCGATCATTACCTTTTACCAGCAGGCATGATCAAACCCGAACCCTACAGCCCCAGCAGCATGTTCATGGTCAACCCGCAAACCGACACCGAGTCATTACTGGCAAACGCCTGCGAGTCCCTCGCATCGGCAACGGTAATGCTCGGCGATTTCGCCGGCACGCTGGACGGGCCGAACCGCCACACCTTGCAAGGCATCGCTCAAGTAGTGATGTTGGGGGAATTGGCGGTCAACAAGGCATTAGATAACGTCGAACTTAAGCAGCCAGTTTCAGAGCCCGTCAGCGGACTGAAATAGGCTGGGTGACCAACAACCTGTGGCGAGGGAGCTTGCTCCCGCTCAGGCGCGATTATCCCTTCGCCACTAAACCAGCGAATCAAACAAGATCAACTTATCTTATGAAAATAGATCCGTCCTTTTTTTCGCATTGGCCCGGCAGAATCGATCTACTCCGGCACAATTCCCGACAGCCAATTACAACCTAACGCAATCCCACTGTAGGAGCTGCCGAAGGCTGCGATCTTTGACCGGTTATAGCTGAACGAGATAACGCACTCTTTTTAATTCGGAATGGTTTTAAAAGACTGTCAGTTTTTACAGTGCTGTAAATTTATGTGAAGAGTAATCTAAAACCTTACAAAAACTCACGGATTTCTTACTTGCCCGTATGGCAAATCGAGGGAAAGAAATGGTACAGACTACTACTTCAACGCGTAATGGGGTCATCTTATCAGTAACCATTGATGAGGAATATTATAAGGATCGGTGTTCGTTGGAACAAATAAAGTCAATGCGTAATAGTGGTGTGCCCGTCTTTTATTATCGTGTTAGGTGGGAGGATTGTTCTGAGGGTGCCTTGATTTTCAAGGGTCAATTTCCAAGTGTAGCTGTCGGTGATTCAGTTGTAGTGGATGTTACCGATGGTTCAATGGGTAGACATTATGGCTGGCCTGAAAAAGTTTGAACTTAAATCTAGTGGGGCCTGTTAGATAGTGCATCCATGCAATTCCTTATGAAAAACAAAGGGGACGTATTTATTTTCTGAAAATAGATCCGTCCCTTTTTCTAAATAGCCCGGTCGAGAAAAGAAAGAAAATTGTTTGTCATGGCTATTTGATAATGAAGCCGCTGTATGGTGTTGAAGGTGGAATCTCGAAATAATCTCCTTTGTTATTTATGGTGGGCGTTGTATGTAGAAATAGGTTGATGTTCGTGCCGTGTGTTAGTTGTGAAAAATAGGCTTGACCAGGTCTAACAATTATTCGAATACGTGCCCGATTAATGCCGTCGTTCAGCTTGTTGAACGTTTTTATAAAAAAAGACCCGCCATACAGTTTGACCGAAGCAGGCCCCCAAGCAATAGAGCTGTTGTTTACTGCGCTTAGGTTTCCTCCTCCCGTGTGGATCAGCGAGGTAAATGCGTTGGCGTAACTTGATGTTTGATTCGCAATCGTAAGCTGATGCTGATTTCTTTCACCAGTGCTCATAGTTTGCCATGCATCGACTACCTCCTGAAAAGTACCTGGGTGGGTTACTGGGGATGTTCGCACTTGTTGTGAGAGTCGAAGCAATTGTGTTGGATCAGGGTCGGTCTTTCTGCTGGAAACAGGGATTATCCCCAAATGAGTTGGTACGGTTGTGGGAGGCACCGCTGTGGTGAATTTTTTCGGTTTTCCGGGGGCTCCGGAAGACTCGGTGGTTTCTTTCTCGTGCCTGCATCCCGTTACATGTCTGTTTAAAGCGCGGAAAAAGATATTAATTTTACCTTGTACAGGGGCGACCCTCTCTAAGCATTCAGGTTCTGGGCAAAAATAGTAGAGGGTCGAATTACTGTTTGCATATTCCACCGACACTTTTTCCCCAAGTTCCCAGCAGATTGCAATGGTCATCAAGTCGGAGCTCATTGGTGTTTTTCCTTTGGTCTGTATATGGGGGTCAAGAAATTCAGTAATAAAAGAATTTCTATTATTTGAGTATATATTTCTGGGTGCTTAAATAACTTTTCTATATGACTTTTGAGTTTTTGAAGCTCTGTTGTTGTGCTGGTTTGATCAAAAAATTTATTCGCTTTATAAAAGCTTGAGAATACAGCGGCATTCTTGAAGTGAAAAATAGTCTGATGGGAACTGTTGAAGTTGATAGCAATCATTTCCGCTTTTAGCTGCAACAAAACTTAAGTGATAGCCAACTTCCTCCACGATTTTGCTAGATCAATCATTATGCAGATGTTGTGTCATTTTGTATGATTTCGAACATGCTACCGGCCAACACCTCCCCATTAACCATCACCCGAACCCCATGCCGCCCAACATGATGCTTGCGCGTCGTAAAGTCCCGAATCACCTGCCGCCTCGCCACAACCTCACTCCCAAACCCGGCCAACTCCAACGTCTTCAACTTAAAAACCTTCGCCGAAACCCCGCCATTCGCCTTCACATAGTCAATCGCATAATCAATCACCAACCGCTGTTCCACCGGCACGGTCGACTTCACCGTAAACGACAACGTAATCGTCTCGCCCAACCTCACCACCGCCGGTTCAACCCGCACATCCAGCAACTCAACCTCAGCCTTCGCCCCCGCGCCAATCACCGTCAGCGCGCGCACGTCCCCCTGTTTGATCAAACTCCGCAACGCATGCTTGGCAATCCACGCGGTGTGTTTGTTCTCCAGCGACCACCCCTCAATCACATCCAGCACCCATTCCGGGTGCTCTTTGGTGACGTCATTCAGGTGATTCGCCACGGACTTGCGCACGTACAAGCTGTCGTCGGCCTTCAGCCGGCCCAGTATCCCGGCAGCCAACCGAGGATTGGCTTGCACCGCTTCCAGCCGAAACGACCAAGGCAGGCGAGGACGGCTGCCTTCGCTAGCCAGGCGGCGGACGTGGTGGTTTTCGTCTTGCGCCCAGTCGTGCATCAATTCCAGCGAGCGTTCCAGGTCGCTGCGCAGAAAGTGGCGGATGGCGAATTCGGATGAGCCGAAAGTGGTGAAGTACTTCAGCGCTTGCATCGAGGTGTCAAACGCGTGCCCGCCGTAGCTCGCCACGTAGTGCGGCAGGCACATGCTGACGAATCCACTGTTCAACCGTGGTGCTAGCTGAAAAAGCACGTCGAGTGAGTCTTCGTAGCCCAGCGGCAGCACGGCATGCAGGCTTTCGCTGACTCGCGCCATGCGTTGCATCACTGATAATTCAGCGAGTCCGACCTGAGCCTGTTTTAGAAACGCCTTGGCCTTGAACGCGGGATACACGGCGCTCATTTCCTCAGCGATATGGCGCAGGCGTTCGGCGTTGAATATTTCCTTTAACGCCGGGGCGGCGGTGTCGGTGGTGCTCACGGTCAGTTCATCGGCGTGCTGACGAACGCTTCGAGCGTTTCGGCGTAGGCGGTGTATTGCGCGATGTGGGGGTAGCGGCGGGTGTCGATCTGGTCGGGGACGACGAGGTCGGTGAAGCTCCAGGCGACGGCGAGGCTGATGCCGGCCTGGGTCAGGGTGCCGTCGGTGGGCAGGCCGTTTTGCGCGAGTTCTTGTTCGAGGGCGGTGAATGCGGCGGCGAGTTGGCCTTCGACGCGTTCGACCCACGGCTGGTATTGAATGTCGGCCGGGCGCAGGTTGCGCTCGTAATAGAGCTGCACGGCTTTTTCGCAGGCGGCGAGGCTGAGGCCGATCAGGCGCAGGGCGTGAGCGCGTTGTTTGAGGTCGGCCGGCAGCAGGCTTTTGCTGACGCTGGCTTCGAGGTAGTCGAGGATCAGTGTCGAGTCCATCAGGACCACGCCGTCGTCGAGGATCAGCGTCGGCGCTTTGACCACCGGGTTGATTTGCTGGAATTGCTCGAAGTGACGGAACACCGAGACTGACTCGTGTTCGAGGTCGATGCCCAGGCGTTTGGCGGAGATCGCCACGCGACGCACGTACGGGGAGTCCAGCATGCCGATCAGTTTCATGACGCGTTCCTTCAAGTCGAACCGGTGGGGTAGGCATAACCTAGCCGAGCTTGAAGCAATTGTCAGTCGTCGAATCCCGCTTGTTCGTGAATCTCATCGACATTCAGTTCCAGGCGATAGGCCACTGCCACGAACAACGCTTGGCACAGGCACAACGTTGCGCTCAGTGAACGAAAGGCGAGGGCGCTGCCTTCGTTGACCAGCAGAACGCTGTTCGCGCGTTTGGCCAGGGGCGAGAGGTGGCTGTCGGTGAGGATCAGTGTGTTGGCCTGCTGCTGGCGGGCGTAGCGCAGGCAGTGTTGGGTTTCCTTGGCGTAGGGGGTGAAGCTGATGGCGATGACCAGGTCGTTGGCGCGCACGCTGCGCATCTGCTCGCGATAGCTGCCGCCGAGACCCGAGACCAGGTGAATCCGCTTGTGAGTGTGTTGCAAGTTGTAAACGAGGTAATCGGCGACGGCGAAGGAGCGGCGCACGCCGATGACGTAGATGTTGTCGGCATTGACGATGAGGTCAACGGCTTTTTCGAAGGCGACGTCGTCGAGTTCGCGGCCCAGGCGTTCGATGCCGGAGCGCGTGGCGTCGATGCATTCACGGGCGAGGTCGCCGTCACTGGCTTGCTGCGACTGGTTGGCGATCATGCTGCGGATGCGTTGCTGATAGTTCTGCACCGGTGAGGCTTTGTGGGTGTAGGCGGTGCGGAACAGCGCCTGCATCTCACTGAAGCCGCTGAAACCGAAGCGCTGCGAGAAGCGCACGATGGCCGACGGATGCACTTCGCACTCGCGGGCGATGTCGCTGATGCGGTCGACCATGATCCGGTCGCTCTGCTGGCTCATGTAGCTGGCGACGCGTTTGAGCTGGCGCGGCAGGGCTTCGTATTGCTCGGTGATCAGGTGCAGCAGGCGCTCGGCATTGATCGGAGGGCTGGCGAGCGGGCGCTCTTCATTGGCCGGCAGATCGGGGCGGGGCATAAAGTATCCTTCGGGCTGGTCGATCAACCTGTGGCGAGGGGGCGTGCTCTCGCGGGACTGTGCAGCAGGCGCAACGAGTGGGGCCGCTTCGCGACCCGGCGGGAGCAAGCTCCCTCGCCACAAAGTGCTGGGTTGTGGCTGATATTAGGGGGGCTTTTGCGGTTTTGCCTGGCTGAAACGATGCACTAAAGGGTGAAAAGATACCGATGACCTGCCGCCCGGTTAGCCGTTTGTCTTCTATATACCTCCGCTCGACTGAATTTCTTGCTATAAACGCACTCCGATGACCGCTGTGAAGCTCGTGTCAGAGCAGTTTCCGGGCTTTGTCGGACAAATTCCCTATATTTACAGTTGCTGAGGCCTCAAACGGGCCTTAGACTGCCGCCCCTCGTAAATTGAGTGCCGGGTGGCGTTTGCAATAAACGATGCCTTTTCGTCGACCGGACACGGTTCGCCGGAACGCTCCCTATTTCGCCTTAATGCACGTTTTTTTATAGAGATATCAATGACAAAGGACAAGTTGCTGGCCATGCCGGCAGATGACTACATGAATTCCGAGCAACACGCTTTCTTCACTGAGCTGTTGCAGAACATGAAAGTCGAAACCCATGAGCGCATTGAGCAAAATCGTATCGCCATCGAAAGCCTGGACACCCCGGCTGACCCGGCGGACGCGGCTTCGGTTGAAGAAGAGCGCACTTGGCTGGTCAACGCGATCGATCGCGACCAGCGCATGCTGCCGCAACTGGAACAAGCCCTTGAGCGCATCAAGGAAGACAGTTTTGGCTGGTGCGACGACAGCGGCGAGGCCATTGGCCTGAAGCGCCTGCTGATCAGCCCGACCACCAAGTACTGCATCGAAGCTCAAGAGCGTCACGAGCAGATCGACAAGCACCAGCGTCAGGCCTGATTCTGTGGGGTGACCCCTTGAATAGGGGCGTCTGGAAAAGATCGCAGCCTTCGGCAGCTCCTACAGGGGTTGTTGGGGCTGCGATCTTTGCTTTTTGTCGTCTGTGATATTTCCACGCGGTTCATTGACCTGCTGCAGAGCCCACGACTAACGGACCATGGATAATGGCGTTGTAGTGGCGTTTAATGCAGTCACAACAATGAGAACAAGCGTGGGGTGTTGATATGACGAGAGATGGATCTCTGGTTGGGGCTCTGCCCGCACCAGTGCTTTTGCCGAAAAACCGCTGGATCGCTCCGACCCTGCAAAGCATCGCCCTGATGTTGTTGCTGGCCGGCATGACGCTGGGTGAGTGGTCGCTTTACCTCGGTATGCCGTTAGCGGTGCTGATTGTCTGGCTGCCGCGCCTGCGTTCCCGAGCCGTCCCCGCTGTACCGCCTGCCGACACCGGCAGCGCAATGTCTGAACTGACCCGCGACCTTTCCTACACCACCAGCCATAACGCGTTGTCGGCGGCGGGCGTGGCGTTTTCGGTCAAGGAATTGGCCAGCAAACTCGAATCGCAACTCGATGCGGCGGCGCAGATCGTCAGCAACGCCGAGGCGATGATCGCCACCGAACACGCCACCTCGCAGCTCAGCCGTGAAGCACTGGCAGCCGCCAGCGAGGCGCATCACAGCAGTGCGGCCGGGCGTAGCGAGCTGGTCGATTCGATTGCGCTGATGCACCAGCTCAGCCAGCGCGCCAATGCCAGCCGTGAACTGATCGAAGCCTTGAGCGTGCGCAGCGATGACATTCAGCGGGTGACGCTGGTGATTCAGTCCATCGCCAGCCAGACCAACCTGTTGGCGCTGAACGCGGCGATTGAAGCGGCGCGGGCTGGCGAGCATGGGCGTGGTTTTGCCGTGGTTGCGGATGAGGTGCGCGGCCTGGCTGCGCGGACGGCGGCGGCGACGGGCGAGGTCGGTGAGATGGTCGCCGACATTCAGCAACGCACGGCGCAAGTGGTGGAGCAGATTCGCGAGCTGTCCAGCGATCTGCACACCGGTGTCGAGCAGGTCGAGCAGACCGGTCAGCACCTGCAGAACATCGCGCGACTGGCCGCCGGGGTGGAAGGTCAGGTGGGCGAGATTGCCCGTGGCGCCGAGACCAACCGCGAACAACTCGACAGTCTGTTCAAGGCGATCGAGCAGATGCGCAGCGACTTGGCGATCAGCGATCAGCAGACCCGGCGCCTCGCCGACGCCGCCGTGCAGATGGAAGGGCAGGCCGAAACGATCAGCGAGCGCCTGGCCGAAGTCGGTCTGGATGACTATCACCAGCGCATCTACGACCTGGCGCGCGAGGGTGCGAGCCAGATTGCGGTGTGCTTCGAAGCGGACGTCGAGCAGGGGCGGATCAGCCTCGAAGATCTGTTCGACCGCCAGTATCAGGCGATCGGCAATACCCAGCCGCCCAAGTATCAAACCCGTTTCGACCGTTATACCGATCAGGTCCTGCCGGCGATTCAGGAGCCTTTGTTGCCGCGTCACGAAGGGCTGGTGTTTGCCATCGCCTGCACGCAGCAGGGGTATGTGCCGACGCATAATCAGCTGTTCAGTCAGCCGTTGACTGGCGATGTGCAGGTTGATGCGGTCAACAACCGCACCAAGCGCAAGTTCGCCGATCGCACCGGGATTCGTTGCGGCAGCCATCAACAACCGGTGCTGTTGCAAACATACACGCGCGATACCGGTGAGCTGATGCATGACCTCTCGGTACCGATCATGATCAATGGCCGGCATTGGGGTGGTTTGCGCCTGGGCTATAAGCCGGAACGCGCGCGCTGAGCGATTGTTACCGCCCGTGCAATGAATCTGTGCGCGGCGGTTGCTGTTTCCTCTCGACAGAAAGCATTAATCTGACCACTTAGTTAGGTTGCTAATGATTTCGGGAGGTCTGCATGCAGTGCAGAGTTGATGTTGCGGTGATGATCGGCAGCGGTGTACCCGCCGGTTTGCGCGCGATGGGGCAAAGCGTTTGCTGGGTGGTGTTGCTCAACGGTGAGCGACGCGGTACCGCGTTTGCCAGTCGCGACGAGGCCGAAGAGTGCAAGGCTGCCTGGCTCGCGCAATTGCAAGCCGAGGCCGGTGACAGCCTGCACTGATCAGATTTACTTACCGCGGTGCAGGCGTACGTTCAGTTCATCGACCATGACCGCTTCTTCACCGTCGGCACGTAACCATTCCTTGAGCAGTTGCGCCTGTTGCGGCGACCAGAACTCGGCGTCGATCAGTTTGATGTTGGCGTCCAGTGGATGCGCTTCGATGAAGTCGTCAATTGCATTGCCTTCGGAAGGCAGGCCCAGTTGGTCGAACAGGGTTTTAAGATCGTAGGCTGGCAGTTCCATCGTGTGCTCCTTGGGTTGATGCCGAAATGGCACGGTCGATCACTCTCTTTATCTGAGGCAACCACTCGCCAGGAGTTCGATTTTCGACTCCAGTGAGCGGGCGAGGGCGCAGGCTTCGTTGTGGTCCTTGCGGAAACCTCTTACGCGGCCGGTCGAGATTTCCTGGATATGAAAGAACGCCGTCCCGGCCGGGATCACCAGAAAACGTGGGTTTCTGGAGCGCTCGGCTGGCTCCGCCGGATTCTTGAGCGGGCTGATATGCAGCGTCATCGGTGATTGGTTGGTGGCGTCAGGCTTTGAGGCAAAGTGAGTCAGAGTGCACATATGAAGTCCTTTTCATCGGTCGGCAGCTATTTACCGGCCGTTTCGGGTAGTCGTAATGAGCATTGCTGCTCTAGAATCGCCAGTACCTGTTGACGACAGGGCTTATCTAAAGCAATTTTTCACGGGCGATATGTCGGAAAAGTGCTTTTTTTCGTGAGAATTTTCCCTAAAGTTCGTAGTCAGCTTTCTCTGTCCGCCAGTAAGGATTTTTCCTTCAAGGTTTGGCGACATCGGGGCAAGTTTCGCGAGTGACATTCCAGTAGTCTTACGAGCCTCGCGATCGATTGAGCACTCTGCTCACTTCGGGCTTTTATTTGAGTCATTTGGCAGCACCGTCGGCCTGGCCGTTTTTTTTGCCGTGCGCGTTTTCCGTGGACGGTTTTTTCAGATGTGGGGATGTTTCTTTGGCAGTCAGTAACCTCGATATGCATGCTTTGTTCGTGCTGGGTGATTTGCGCGCAAAGCTGGTCAAGTTGTTCCAGTCGCGTTTTGTTTACATCACCGAGCAAAATCCCGAAGGCATTTACGTCGCCGAGATCGACACCGAAAGCGCGTTGGTGGTCGATGACAAACCGGGGCTCAAGCTCAAGGTTGGCGATCATTTCAGCGCCTCGGTCCTGCCCAGCCGTGAAGGCGGCAAGATGGATATCCGTTTTCGCGAAATCAAACTGACGGTGTATGGCCTGGGCGATTACGCCTTCGTCGAGACGGCTGACGGCAGCGCGATTCTGTTCAAGGAAGGCCATAGCGTGGTGACCGTGTTTGCCGCTCATGCGCAGTTGCAGGAAGGCCTGACCAAGACCCTCAAAGCCGTCACCGCCAAAGCCGCCAAGTGGCGCAAGGGCGAATTGGTGACCTTTAAGGCCAGCGAGTGAGTCGCGCCGATTTCCATGCGCAAAACATCGACACCGCGCGCGAGGAGGCCCAGCGATTGTTCGCTGCGAAGGCCGAGTTGCAAGGCGCGTGGTTGAGTTGGGTGGCGGCGCAGATCTACACGTTGCGTCCAGCGGAATACGCCAGCATGGTCAGACGCGAGCTGCAAAGCTTGCAGGAAAAGTCTGATTCGTAACCTCGTCCGGGTTCGGGCCCGGAAAAAGCAGGAACCTCGGCTACAGTCAGTTGACTGAGTATTCAGAGGCTTGCGGTCTTCTGTCAGGCCATCCTGCTATTGCTGTGAACAGCACGAGGTGCAATGCATGAACGGATTTCGACGGTTGTTGGCCGCGAGCGTGGCCACATTCGGTTTGCTGACGTCAGCGCAAACGGTGGTCGCGGCAGAGACGCCGATCCATTTTGCCGACCTGAACTGGGAAAGCGGCAGCCTGATCACGGATGTCCTGCGGATCATCGTCGAGAAGGGCTACGGACTGCCGACCGACACGTTGCCCGGCACCACCATCACCCTGGAAACCGCACTGGCCAACAACGACATTCAGGTGATTGGCGAAGAGTGGGCGGGGCGCAGTCCAGTGTGGGTCAAGGCTGAAGCCGAAGGCAAAGTGGTCAGCATCGGCGATACGGTCAAGGGCGCCACCGAAGGCTGGTGGGTGCCGGAATACGTGATCAAGGGCGACCCGGCCAAGGGCATCAAGCCGCTGGCACCGGACTTGCGCAGTGTCAGTGATCTGAAAAAATACAAGGATGTGTTCAAGGATCCGGAGAACCCAAGCAAGGGGCGTTTCCTCAACAGCCCGATCGGCTGGACCTCGGAAGTGGTCAACAAACAGAAGCTGACCGCGTATGGGCTGCAGGACGACTTCACCAATTTCCGCAGTGGCTCCGGCGCGGCACTGGACGCGGAGATCAGTTCTTCGATCCGTCGCGGCAAACCGGTGTTGTTCTACTACTGGTCGCCGACGCCGCTGCTGGGCAAATTCAAACTGGTGCAGCTGGAAGAACCCGCGTTCGATGCCGAAGCCTGGAAGACCCTGACCGACGCGGACAACCCCAATCCGAAACCCACGCGCTCACTGGCCTCGAAGTTGTCGATTGGCGTGTCGACGCCGTTTCAGAAGCAATATCCGCAGATCACCGAGTTCTTCAGCAAGGTCGACTTTCCGATCGAGCCGCTGAACAAGGCGCTGGCCGAGATGAGCGAAAAACACACCGCGCCACGCGACGCGGCGGTCGCGTTCATGAAGGCGCACCCGGATGTGTGGCAGGCGTGGTTACCGAAAGACGTGGCAGAAAAAGTATCCACCAACCTCTAACGCACCGCTTCATGTAGGAGCTGCCGCAGGCTGCGATCTTTTGATCTGGTTTTTTACAGACAAGATCAGAAGATCGCAGCCTGCGGCAGCTCCTACAGGGTGGGATTTAGAATCGGGTTTGTACGGCCAATTCGAAGGTGCGTGGGGTGCCGAGGTAATACGCGGGCGAAACATGCGCAAACTCGGCGTACACCTCATTGGTCAGGTTGCGCACCCGACCGGTCATGGTGGTGTGCGAGTCGACCTTGTAGCTGAGGAAACTGCCGAACAATGTGTACGACGGCACCGTCATGGTGTTGGCGGTGTCGGCGTACACCGACGCCACGTAGCGTGCATCCACCCCACCTTGCCATTGCGGCGAAAAATCATAGGTCAGCCACAGATTGCCGACCCGATCCGGCACGTTGGTTGGCGTATTGCCCTTGCGTGAAACCACCACGCCGGCGGCATCCTTTTCGGTGAAATCGTCGTACTGCGCGTCGACCCAGGCGAAATTGCCTTCAGCCAACAGCTTGTCGGTAAGGCGCAATGAGCTGGCGATCTCTATGCCTTTCGAGGTCTGCTGGCCGACTGGAATACTGCTGGTCGGGTCCAGCGGGTCGGTCACGGCGAAGTCCTTTCGCTCAATCGTGTAAGCGGCAACGGTCGCCGAACCACGGCCATTCAGATAATCGAATTTGCTGCCGATTTCCCACTGCTTGCCCGTCGAAACGTCAAAGTCCTGCGTGCCATTCGGTTGCTCGGCGGCAGTGCTGTATTGCACGTAAACGTTGGCCGATGGAATGAACTGGTAGGTCAGGCCGGCGCGTCCGGTCAGCGGTTCCCAACTGCGCTTGAGGTGTTTTGGATTGGTCGCGGTCACGGCGCGGTGGTTGGTCACGTCGAGGTCGATGTCGTCGTAACGCAGGCCAGTGAGCAGCGACAGTTTGTCGGTCAGCGCCAGGCGATTCTCCACGAACACTGCTTTGGTGGTGACATCGTTGGTTTTGTCGCTGATCAGCTTGGGGTTGGTGCCAGGAATGTCATAGAAATACCCCGGACGATAGTTGTCCGGATCGACCGTACTCGCACCTTTGATGTTGAGCGGTGAATTGGTGGTCTGGTTGACCTTGTACTCGAAGCCCCCCGACCAGGTCGTATCGAGGCCAAGCAACGTGTTGTCGTGGCGCAGTTCGAACTGGTTGCCGTTCTGCTCGCCCTGATGGCGCACCTGATAGGCGGTGGAGCGATTCACCGCCGTGTTGTCGGCGTTGTACTGATAGGTTTCGAGGTTGCGGTAATCGCGCTGGCTGTCGAGGTGGTACAGCGTGTTGCGCAGTGTGGTGCTGTCGTTGATGCGGTAGTCGACGATCGAGCGCACCCAGATCGTCCGCTGTTCGTAACGGCCGTCCTCGACGTTGTAGTTGTTGAAGCGATTGTGTTTGTCGATCTTCAACTCGCCGGCCTTGGGGTTGAGTACCGGCGTGCCCCAATAGGGGCTGTCTTCGTGTTCGTCCTGATATTCCAGGGCGAGGGTGTGCGAGAGGTTGGGCGTGAGGTCGCTGAGTAATGAGAACGCCACGCTCCAGGCATCGCGCTCCTGGCGGTCGATGTAGCCGTTGCCGGTGTTGTGGCTGACGTCGAGCCGCGCGTAGTGCTGCACGTCGGCGCTTGGGTCGGTCAGTGCGTGGTTGAGGCCGAACGCGGTTTCGGTGGTGTCATAAGTGCCGTAGCTGACGCGGCCTTCAATGGCCTGCTCCTGGCGGGAGGCAAGTTTGGTCACGTAGTTGAGCGAGCCGCCCACGGAACCTGCGCCGTTGATCAGCGACGAGGGGCCGCCGACCAGTTCAACCCGATCATAGATCCACGCATCCACCGGCCGGGCGAGGCCGCCGGACACGTTGATGCCGTTGAACATCTGGGTGATCTGGCTGCTGGTGAAGCCGCGATAGGAGACGAAACCGCCGAAGCCCGGCGGTGCGCTGGCGTTGACGCCGGGCAGGGTGTTGGCGGCGTCCTGGAAATTCTGCGCGCCGTGGCGTTCGATGTCGTTGCGATTGGCGATGGCCACCGAGGCCGGCGTGTCACGCACGCTCAAGCCGAGGCGTGAGGCCATGCCGCTGGACTGGTCGAGGGCAATGCCCGGCTCGTTAGCGGCTTCGCCATCGATGGTGATCGGCGCGAGATCCACAGTGGATTGCGCCCAGACGTTAACGGACAGGCAGCCGCACAGGCTCGCCAGCAGAGTGAGTTGTTTCATCATTGAATCCTGAATGCTTGTCTAGGAGTCAGCGCACAGGCGAACGCCGCGCGTTGGCGCAGTGGGCTGACAAATCAAAAAGGCAGGGACACTCAGGCGAGCGGCGGGGCGCGAGGGTTGGCCGAGGGCCAGGTGAAGCGGACAGGGAGGTCGGCGCTGACGATGGGCGCCAGCGGCGGGCTGTGCTGTTCCGGGAGGATCGCCAGGGTCAGGCTGGAGTTGAACGCCGGGCCCATGCCGCCACCGACCGAGCACAGCGGGCAGCCGAATGCCTTGGACAGTGTCGGCAGTTGTTCTTCGGTGGGATTGGACGCCAACGGCGCTTGAGTGGCCGGGTCGACTGTACAGAATTGGCCGCCGATGCCGTTGAGCTGCATGCCGACCATTTGTCCGTGACCGATGCTGCACGCGAACACGTTGAACAGGACGCAGCAATAAAGCATCCAGGCCAGCAGTGAGCGATCGGTTCGGGAGAATTTCATGGGGCGGCACTTTACCGTACCGCTGATCGGTCGTGCACTTGAAAAAAATGCGACTAGGATGATTTGTTCAAATCCCTTTCCAAGGATTTCAACCATGACCTTTGTGTTGGCTCAATGGCTGGTGACAATTTTTGCAGTGATCGCCTTGATGCACGTGTATTGGGCGTTGGGTGGGCAGTGGGCGGCGGCAGTGGTGGTGCCGCAGGTGCCGGTGCGCGGTTTTGTCGCAACGGTGCGACCGGCGTTCAAACCGTCGGGCTGGCTGACGCTGGTCGTGGCTGCCGCGCTGCTAACGATTGCAGCGTTGGTGTGTATGCGGGTTGGCTGGGGAATGCCGGCGGTCAGTCACAAAGCGTTGCAGTGGGTGATCAGCGCGATTGCGCTGTTGATGTTTGCACGGGCGATTGGTGATTCGAATCTGGTGGGGTTTTTCAAAGAGGTGAAGGGTTCGCGATTTGCCCGGCTGGATACGTGGGTGTATTCGCCGTTGTGTGCGCTGTTGGGCGCGGGGTTGTTGGCGGTGGCGTGGGTTTGAGAAAGGGCAAGATCAAAAGATCGCAGCCTTCGGCAGCTCCTACAGGGATCAATGTAG
>NZ_RWIL01000087.1:0-18428 GCF_009764635.1 Pseudomonas sp. PB103
TTTGAACAGCAAGATCAAAAGATCGCAGCCTGCGGCAGCTCCTACAAGGATTAATGTCGTCCACAACACTTAACCCTGTGAGAGCTGGCTTGCCAGCGATGGCGTCTGCACTTACACCGCACATCTTCTAGGCTGAACCGAACCCATCCAGCCCACCGGAGGCCCACCATGCACCTTGAAGGCTCCTGCCACTGCGGCGCTGTCACTTTCAGCCTCATCAGCGCCCATCCCTACCCTTATCAACGTTGCTACTGCTCGATCTGCCGCAAGACCCAGGGCGGTGGCGGCTACGCGATCAACCTGGGCGGCGACGCGACCACGCTCAAGGTTCACGGCCGCAAAAACATCGCCATCTACCACGCGAAGATGAAAGACGAAGGTGACAAGCGTGCCCATCGCAGCAGCGCCGAACGGCATTTCTGCTCATTGTGCGGCAGCGGTCTGTGGCTGTTCAGCCCGCAGTGGCCGGAGCTGATCCATCCATTTGCCTCAGCCATCGATACGCCGCTGCCCGTGCCACCGGAGCACACGCACCTGATGCTCGGCTCGAAGGCGCCGTGGGTGGAAGTCGACGCCCAAGCCAAGGACAAACAATTCGACGTCTACCCCGAAGAATCCATCGCCCAGTGGCACCAACGCCTCGGCATCAGCACCTGATAAACACCCCAATGTAGGAGCTGCCGAAGGCTGCGATCTGTTGATCTTGTTTTTAAAAACCAACATCAAAAGATCGCAGCCTGCGGCAGCTCCTACAGGGGGGATGTGGGGATTTTTGCCGGGGCAGTTCCCTTTTGTGTATTTCGTTCGGTTAACCCTCAGAAGCACTTCAACGACCGATCGATTTGATGCAAAGGGATCTCCATGCCGTACGTCCGTTTTCGTTTTGCCTTGTGCCCGTTGGCGCTGGCGCTGCTGAGCCTTAATGCCCAAGCCGCTGAAACCGTCGCCCTGCAACTGGGCGCCACCAATATTTCTGCCGAAGGCCTCGGTGCCACCACCGAAGACACTCACGCCTACACCACTGGCAGCATGTCCTCGGCCACCGGCCTGCCGTTGTCGATTCGCGAAACCCCGCAATCGGTCACCGTGATCACCCGTCAGCAAATGGATGATCGCGGCGTGCAAAGCGTCGGCGATGCGCTGCGCAACACGCCCGGTGTTTCGACGCAGAAATACGACAGCGACCGCAGCGAATTTTCCGCGCGGGGCCTGGCGATCACCAACTTCCAGTACGACGGCATCAACATCCCCTACGACGGTGTTTACGGCGAGAACCCGAACAACGGTGACGACGCCGCGAGCATCGACCGCGTGGAAATCATCAAGGGCGCGACCGGGCTGATGACCGGTAATGGCGACCCGTCCGCCACGGTCAACCTGATCCGCAAGAAGCCGACCAAGCAATTCAAGGCCTCGATCAGCGGCACCGTCGGTTCGTGGGATGCCTACCGCACCGTCGGCGACATCTCCGGTTCGCTGACCGATTCGGGTAATGTGCGCGGGCGTTTCGTCGGCGCTTACTCGGACAGGAATTCCTACCTCGATCACTACAGCCAGAAGAAAGACCTGTTCTACGGCATCCTCGAAGCCGACCTGACGGACGATACCTTGCTGACCTTTGGCATCGACAAGTCCAGCACCACCCCACGCGGCACCTCCTGGACCGGCAACCCGGTGTACTTCAGCGACGGTGGTCGCACAGACTTTGCGCGCCACTTCAACTCCGGTGCCGACTGGAGCCGTCGCGATTTCGACAACATCACCTACTTCGCCTCGCTCGAACAGGCGCTGGCCAATGACTGGAAATTCAAGGTCAGCGTCGACCAGAAAACCACCGACCACGACACTCGCCTGGCGTCGGCGAGCGGCGGCAACCCGGATCGCGCCACGGGTGAAGGGATGTTCCTGTACTGGGGCCGCTGGGAGGGCCATCGCGTGCAGAACACGGCTGACGTCAACGTCTCCGGTCCATTCTCCCTCGGCGGTCGCGAACATGAACTGGTGGCCGGCGTGATGACCGCGCACTCGCGCCAGACCGGTTCGACCTACGACACCAGCGCCTTTTCGCAAGTACCGGGGAGCATCTATGACTGGCGCGGCGATCTGCCAAAACAGGATTTCCCGAAGAACGGCAAGTACGAGCGCACACAGAGCCAGAACGGCATTTACCTGGCCACGCGCCTGCATCCGACCGACGATTTGTCGGTGATCCTCGGCAGCCGCTTGAGCACCTTCAAATACAACGAAGACTACGGCTACAACCCGGGCGCCGGGCTCGACGACACCCACGCCAGCTACAAGGAGCACGGCGTGGTCACACCGTACGCCGGGGTGGTTTATGACCTCGACGACACCTACTCGTTGTACGCCAGTTACACCAGCATCTACCAACCGCAAACCTATAAGGACAGTAACGGTTCGACCCTCGCGCCGGTCGAGGGCGACAGCTACGAGGCCGGCCTTAAAGCTGCGTACTTCGACGGTCGCCTGAACGCCAGCCTGGCGTTCTTCCGCATCGAACAGGACGGCGTTGCCGAGTCGATCGGCACCAATGCGGTGACCAACGAAGGCATTTACAAAGCCATCGACGGCGCCACCACCAAAGGCGTGGAACTGGAACTGGCCGGCGAACTGGCCGACGGCTGGAACGTCTCCGCCGGCTACACCTACGCACGCAGCCGCGATGCCGACGAGCAGCGCATCTACGGTTATCCGCTGTCGACCACCAAGCCGGAACACGTGGTGCGCACCTTCACCACCTACCGTTTGCCCGGCGTGCTCGACAAAGTCACCGTCGGTGGCGGTGTGAGCTGGCAAAGCGCGTTCTACGGCAAGATCTACAGTGCGCCGGCCGGCGATTACACGCGCATCAAGCAAGGTGGCTACACCCTTGTCAACCTGATGAGCCGTTACCAGTACAACGAGCATTTGAGCTTTACGGTCAACGCCAACAACGTGTTCGACAAGCGCTACCTGACAGGGCTGGGCAACTTCGACACGACGTTCTACGGCGAGCCGCGCAATGTGATGCTGACGACCAAGTGGGATTTCTGATCTTCAGCTGATTTTTTGCTGCCTGTGCCGGCCCCATCGCTGGCAAGCCAGGCTCCCACAAGGTCTTGCGGCGTTGCCGATACAGTGGCAACACCCACCAACCCTGTGGGAGCTGGCTTGCCAGCGATGGCGGTGGGTCAGTCACAAAATACCGAGCGGACCGGCCCCATCGCTGGCAAGCCAGGCTCCCACAGGGTCTTGCGGCGTTGCCGATACAGTGGCAACACCGACCAACCCTGTGGGAGCTGGCTTGCCAGGCTCCCACAAGTTCTTGCGGCGTTGCCGATACAGTGGCAACACCGACCAACCCTGTGGGAGCTGGCTTGCCAGGCTCCCACAGGGTCTTGCGGCGTTGCCGATACAGTGGCAACACCGACTAACCCTGTGGGAGCTGGCTTGCCAGCGATGGCGGTGGGTCAGGTACAGCTGTTTTGACTGGGCTGGCCTCTTCACGAGCAAGCTTTGCTCCTACAAAGCTCTGTGGTGCTCACAAAACTTGTAGGAGCAAAGCTTGCTCGCGAAGAGTCCAGCACGGCCAATACAATTCAATCCAGATGCGCCCAGCTCATCCGAAACGACGCCCCGCCCCACTCCGATTCGCCGACTTCAACCTGCCCGCCATGGGACTGCGACACCCGCCGCACCAGCGCCAGGCCCAACCCAAACCCGCCGGTACGCCGATCCCGGCTGGCATCCAGCCGAGAAAATGGCTCGAAAATCTTCTCCCGCCCGTCCAGCGGCACGCCCGGGCCATCGTCGTTAACGCGAACTTCGTAATAATCGCCGTGGCGCACTAGCGTCACTTCGACTCGCTGCTCGGCATAACGAATGGCGTTGCGCAGCAGATTGATCACCGCCCGCGCCATGAACCGCGGTTCGATGCGCACGGTGTCGAGCCGGCAATCGCCAATCAGCAACTGCACCCCCGCCGCTTCCGCTTCCAGGGCCACGCTGCCGACGACGCTGTCGAGCCAGTTGGCGGCCTGAATGTTCTCGCGTTTGATCACCGTCGCGCCGCGCTCAAGGCTGGCGTAGGTCAGCAATTCGGAAACCATCTCCTCCAGCTCGCCGAGGTCGGCGTACATGTCGGCGATCAGCTCGCGGTTCTGGCTGGCGTCCGGTTGCTGCTTGAGCTGATCAAGTTCGAATGACAACCGCGCAATCGGCGTGCGCAATTCGTGAGACACGGCATTGGTCAGCTCGCGCTGATTGGCGATCAGCCCCTCGATGCGCGCGGCCATCAAGTTGAAGTGCTCCGCCAGATCACGGATGTTCGAGCGTTTCGACAATTGAATACGCACCGCCAGGTCGTTGTCGCCAAAACGCTCGGCGGCCAGACGCAGTTTTTCCAGATCGCGCCAGTGCGGACGCACCCAGAAAAACAGGACGATGCCGATCAGCACCGCCAGCATCATGTAGGCCACGGTGATGTAGAACGGCATCAGGCTCGGTTCCGGCGGCAGCTTGATGCTGAGCAACTGCGAACCGCCATCGATATTGCTGATGAACTGGGTGTAGTTGTCGCGAATCACCAACAGATTCTGCGCAAGTTCGGCTTTTTCCTGTGGCGTCAGGGCCAGTTGACCGGCCTCGACCAGCGCCAATGAGAGTCCGTAGTGCGGGCGCAGGGCCTCAAGCTGCTGCTCGCGCGCTTCGCCCTGTTGATCGCGCATGTGCTCGACCAGCGACCACGCCTGGCCCCGCACAGCCTCACGGTTATAGGCCTGCATCTGGTTGTCGAGGAGCGCATTGAACGTGTGCTCGACGGTCTGCAATGCCAGCACCAGACCGATCGTCATCACCAGAAACAGCCCGAAAAATAACCGCAGCATCTACAGCTCCCACGCGAACGGATTGAACAGATACCCCTTGCCCCACACAGTCTTGATGCACACCGGTTCGCGGGGGTTGTCCTTGAGCTTGTTGCGCAACTTGCTGATGTACACGTCGACGCTGCGATTGAGCCCGTCGAAGGCAATGCCGCGCATGCGGTTGAGGATGTCATCGCGCGAAAGAATCTTGCCGGCGGCACTGGCCAGCAGCCAGAGCAGTTCGAATTCCATAGTGGTCATTTCGATGATCTCGCCGGCCAGGCGCACTTCGCGACAACTGCGGTCGATGCTCAACCGACCGAACTCCATGGCGCTGACCACGCTGCTGTCCGGCACCTGACGTCGCTGCAAGGCACGCAACCTGGCCAGCAGAACCGGCGGTTTGATCGGTTTGATCACGTAGTCGTCGGCACCGGATTCCAAGCCGAGAATGTGATCGAGGTCGTCTTCCTTGGCCGTCAGAATCACGATCGGCGTGTCCGACACGCTGCGAATCTCGCGGCACACCTGCAGCCCGCTCTGGCCCGGCAGCATCAGGTCGAGCACCACCACTTTCGGCTTGAATTCAAGAAACGCGGCCACGGCCAGATCGCCGCGATGCACCGAGCGGACTTCGTAGCCATGTTGTTCGAGGAAGTGCGCGATCAGCGCCGCGAGGCGCTCGTCGTCTTCCACCAGCAGGACTTTGCCAAAACCCAGGTAATCCATAACGACCGTGTGCCAACCCATGTGTGAAAGGGTCGACATTATGGCGGGATTCGTGGGCGCAGGCCCGTTATCGGTGATGTTTCATACTCTTAAGAGTTTTTAACAATCACACGCAAAAGATCGCAGCCTCCGGCAGCTCCTACATTTGGAATGCGTTTCCCCGTAGAAGCTGCCGAAGGCTGCGATCTTTTGACGTTGTTTTTTCGAACAGGGCTATGCCGCGACAGGCACACCACTGTGAAAACGGAATTCTTCGTCCGGCGACTCAATCAACTCTTGCTCGGCAGCACGAACCCGCACGATCACTTGCTCAACATCCTTGGCATCACCGTACTGATAAGCCAGCTTCAGATACCCCTGAAAATGCCGTGCCTCGCTTTTCAGCAGGCCAAAGTAGAACTTGCCGAGTTCTTCGTCCAGATGCGGCACCAGCGCTTCGAACCGCTCGCAACTGCGCGCTTCGATAAACGCCCCCACCACCAGCGTATCCACCAGTTTCACCGGTTCATGGCTGCGCACCACCTTGCGCAGGCTCGACGCATAACGGCCGGCGTGCAGCTGGCGCAGTTCGATCTTGCGACGTTTCATCAGGCGCATGACCTGTTCGTGGTGCACCAGTTCTTCCCGGGCCAGACGCGACATCATGTTGATCAGGTCGACGTGGGAATGGTACTTGGCTATCAGGCTCAGCGCGGTGCTGGCAGCCTTGAACTCACAGTTCTTGTGGTCGATCAGCAGGGTTTCCTGATCGGCCAGTGCGGCCTGGACCCAGGCGTCTGGCGTGCGGCAGCCAAGGAATTCGTGGATTTCGGGAAGGATCATGGGGCTCACGGTAAAGGTGTTCGAGCGAAGGGCGCCGATTATACCGGCCTGCCCGCAGACCACCAGCCGCCCGCGTTGATATGCATCAAGTCACGGGCGCATGAGCAGCAACTATAGTTGTGCAACGCCGTGCCTTTTCTTTGCTGGAGACTCCGCTCATGCAAGCCATTCGCAGCATTCTGGTGGTCATCGAACCCGAACATTCGGAAAGCCTGGCGCTCAAGCGCGCCAAGTTGATCGCGGGTGTGACCCAGGCCCATCTGCACCTGCTGGTGTGCGACAGAAAGCACGACCACGCCGGCATGCTCGGCGTGCTCAAGGCCGCGCTGCTGGCCGACGGTTACAGCGTCACCACCGAGCAGGCGTGGAACGAAAGCCTGCATGAAACCATCATCGATGTGCAGCAGGCCGAGGGCTGCGGGCTGGTGATCAAGCAGCACTTCCCCGACAGTTCGCTGAAAAAGGCCCTGCTGACCCCGGCGGACTGGAAACTGCTGCGCCACTGCCCGACCCCGGTGCTGCTGGTGAAAACCGCCAGTTCGTGGAAGGACAAAGTGATTCTGGCGGCGGTGGATGTCGGCAATGTCGATGGCGAACACCGGCATTTGCACACGACGATCATTGATCATGGCTACGACATTGCCAGTCTGGCCAAAGCGCACCTGCATGTGATCGCAGCGCATCCCTCACCGATGTTGTCAGCGGCGGACCCGACGCTGCAACTGAGCGAAACCATCGAAGCGCGCTACCGCGAACAATGCCGGGCGTTTCAGGCGGAATTTGATGTCGATGATGAACATCTGCACATTGAGGAAGGGCCGGCGGATGTGCTGATCCCGTTCATGGCGCACAAGCTGCAGGCGGCGGTGACGGTGATTGGCACGGTGGCGCGGACCGGTTTGTCAGGGGCGCTGATCGGCAATACCGCGGAAGTGGTGCTGGATGCGCTGGAAAGCGACGTGCTGGTGCTCAAGCCGCAGGAGGTTGAGGATCATCTGGTGGAGTTGGCGGTGAAGCATTAAAGATCAAAAGATCGCAGCCTTCGGCAGCTCCTACAGGTAGAACGCATCACCCAAACCTGTGGGAGCTGGCTTGCCAGCGATGGGGCCGGCACAGTCAATATCAATATCGACTGAACTACCGCTATCGCTGGCAAGCCAGCTCCCACAGGTTCAGTTGGCATTCACATAAATGGCATTGCCATACCGTCGCTGTAGGAGCTGCGGCACGCTGCGATCTTTTGACCTTCAGGCGCCAAAGGCGTCTTTAAGGAAACCGGGGGCGATGTAGCGCTGATAATGCGCTTCCGACAGCAGGAAGAATTCCCGATCAATGGCATCGCGCAATTCCGGCAAATTCCATTCACGAAACTCCGGCAGCAACACCATGCCGTACGCTTCCAGATTAATGATCACCCGCGCCCCCCGCGCGATCAGCTGATACGCCCAGCAATATTCCGACTGATGCGGCACGAAGCGGATCTTGCGCTGTTCGAGCTGCTCGCGCAGACGCGCCGAATCAAAAATCTCGACCTTGCCCGCCATCACTTGTGACAGCAATTGCTCCAGCCGCAACCACACCGCACGTTTTTCCTCCTCGTTGTACCCATTCCAATGGATCACTTCGTGATGGAAACGCTTGCAGCCACGGCACACCAGATCACCGTAAACAGTGGAGCAGAGGCCGACGCAGGGGGTCTTGATGGTCTGATTGGGCATAAGGTAGGCAAAGGCACTGAAACGCGGAACAGGTCGGCATGTTAGCCCTTTGTCTAACATTCATCACCCCTCAAACTTCAGGGACGAACTTACGTTTAATTTTTTTTTGCCGTAGAATCAGCCAGCCTTTTAAGGCGCCAATGTCCGTTAGAAGCTGTTTTCAAAGCGTCACGAGCACAGTCGTTCCTTCAGAGCGGTGTTGGCGAGGGGTTTTTCCAGCGGGGAAAAACCCAACGCCAACCCTCATCAGCTCCCCGTTCTGCAGGCGTAAAACTTTGAAAGCAGCTTCTGTAAGGAATTGCCGGTAATTCTGGCCGAACGACCCACAACGTCGTGAGGAGCATGAGTACGGCAATTTCGGGATGAGCGTCCCGGACACCCATTTGGGACCACTGATGAGGGTAATAACTGTGCTTGAAGCCTACCGCAAACATATCGAAGAGCGTGCAGCCCTGGGTATCGTTCCCCAGCCGCTTAACGCCGAACAAACAGCAGGCCTGGTCGAGCTGCTGAAAAACCCTCCGGCTGGCGAAGAAGAATTCCTCGTTGACCTGATCACCAATCGCATTCCACCAGGCGTGGACGAAGCGGCCTATGTCAAAGCCGGCTTCCTGTCTGCACTGGCCAAGGGCGAAGTTTCCTCCCCGCTGCTGGACAAAAAACGCGCTGTAGAACTGCTCGGCACCATGCAGGGCGGCTACAACATCGTGACTCTGGTTGACCTGCTGGACGACGCCGAGCTGGCGCCAGTCGCTGCCGCGCAACTCAAGCACACCCTGCTGATGTTCGATGCGTTCCACGACGTCGCGGAAAAAGCCAAGAACGGCAACGTTCACGCTAAAGCCGTGCTGCAATCCTGGGCTGACGGCGAGTGGTTCAAAAACCGTCCGACCCTGGCCGACAAGATCAGCCTGCGCGTTTTCAAAGTCACCGGCGAAACCAACACCGACGACCTCTCCCCTGCTCCTGATGCCTGGTCGCGTCCAGACATCCCGCTGCACGCCCTGGCCATGCTGAAAATGGCCCGCGACGGCATCGTTCCTGATCAGCAGGGCGCCATCGGCCCGATGAAGCAGATCGAAGAAATGCGCGGTCAAGGCTTCCCGATCGCCTACGTCGGTGACGTGGTCGGTACCGGTTCCTCGCGTAAGTCCGCGACCAACTCGGTGCTGTGGTTCTTCGGCGACGACGTTCCTAACGTGCCGAACAAGCGTGCTGGCGGTTTCTGCTTCGGCAGCAAAATCGCTCCGATCTTCTACAACACCATGGAAGATGCCGGCGCACTGCCAATCGAGTTCGACGTTTCCAACATGAACATGGGCGACGTGATCGACCTGTACCCGCATGCTGGCAAAGTCTGCAAACACGGCACCGATGAAGTCCTGACCACCTTCGAAATGAAGACTCCGGTGCTGTTGGACGAAGTCCGTGCTGGCGGCCGTATCCCGCTGATCATCGGCCGTGGCCTGACCGAGAAGGCTCGTGCCGAACTGGGTCTGCCAGCGTTCGACCTGTTCAAGAAGCCTGATGCACCGATCGAAAGCACCAAGGGTTACACCCTGGCGCAGAAAATGGTCGGCAAGGCGTGCGGTCTGGCAGAAGGCAAAGGCATCCGTCCTGGCACCTACTGCGAACCGAAAATGACCACCGTAGGTTCTCAGGACACCACCGGTCCAATGACCCGTGACGAACTGAAAGACCTGGCGTGCCTGGGCTTCTCGGCTGATCTGGTGATGCAGTCCTTCTGCCACACCGCGGCCTATCCAAAGCCGATCGACGTGACCACCCACCACACCCTGCCTGACTTCATCATGACCCGCGGCGGCGTTTCCCTGCGTCCGGGCGACGGCATCATCCACTCGTGGCTGAACCGCATGCTGCTGCCAGACACCGTCGGTACCGGTGGTGACTCGCACACCCGTTTCCCGATGGGTATTTCGTTCCCGGCCGGTTCCGGTCTGGTTGCGTTTGCTGCGGCCACCGGCGTTATGCCGCTGGACATGCCGGAATCGATCCTGGTGCGCTTCAAAGGCAAAATGAAACCTGGCATCACCCTGCGTGACCTGGTTCATGCGATTCCTTACTTCGCTATCCAGAACGGTCTGCTGACCGTCGAGAAGAAAGGCAAGAAAAACGCCTTCTCCGGCCGCATCCTGGAAATCGAAGGTCTGGAAGGTCTGACCCTGGAGCAGGCGTTCGAACTGTCCGACGCCTCGGCCGAACGCTCGGCTGCCGGTTGCACCATCAAGCTGTCGAAAGAGTCGATCACCGAGTACCTGAACTCCAACATCACCCTGCTGCGCTGGATGATCGGCGAAGGCTACGGCGATGCTCGTACCCTGGAACGTCGCGCTCAAGCGATGGAAGCCTGGGTTGCCAACCCGGAACTGATGGAAGCCGATGCTGACGCCGAATACGCCGAAATCATCGAAATCGATCTGGCCGACATCAGCGAGCCGGTACTGTGCGCGCCGAACGACCCGGACGACGCCCGTCTGCTGTCCAGCGTTGCTGGCGAGAAGATCGACGAAGTGTTCATCGGTTCGTGCATGACCAACATCGGTCACTTCCGCGCTGCCGGTAAACTGCTGGATCAGGTCAAGGGTCAGCTGCCAACTCGTCTGTGGCTGTCGCCGCCGACCAAAATGGACGCTCACCAACTGACCGAAGAAGGCTACTACGGCATCTACGGCAAGGCTGGCGCACGCATGGAAATGCCGGGCTGCTCGCTGTGCATGGGCAACCAGGCACGTGTAGAGCCGAACGCGACTGTTGTGTCGACTTCGACCCGTAACTTCCCGAACCGTCTGGGCGACGGCGCGAACGTCTACTTGGCTTCGGCTGAGCTGGCGTCCGTGGCTTCGATCCTGGGTCGCCTGCCGACCGTCGAGGAGTACATGGAATACGCTGGCAAGATCGACAGCATGGCGGCCGATATCTACCGCTACCTGTCCTTCGACCAGATCGCCGAGTTCCGTGAAGCTGCTGCGAACGCCAACATTCCGGTCGTTCAAGCCTAACGTTACAACGCAATGAAAAACGCCGCCCATCGCAAGATGAGCGGCGTTTTTTTATGCCCGCACAACCCACCGATGTAGGAGCAAAGCTTGCTCGCGATGGCGTCGCATCAGCCAACATATTCGTTCAATGGTTAACCGCTTTCGCGAGCAAGTTTTGCTCCAACAGATTTACAGGGGGTCAGAAGAGTTCGTTGAACGGGATAAAGCGCAGCGGTTCGCCGAGCGTGTGCGTGCTGTTCTCGGGAATTTCTACCAGGCCATCAGCCCACGTGGCGCCAAGCAATACGCCCGAACTCTGATTCGGATAAAGCACCGCAGCCCCCGCTTCCAGGCGTGCTCGCAGGTATTCGCGGCGGCTGCCCGGTTTCGCCCAGTCGAAGCCCGCCTTCACCGTGAAGCTCAGCGGCATCACGTCTTCGACCCCTTGAATCCTCAGCAGATACGGCCTGGCCAGCAAACCGAACGTCACCAGCGCCGAGGTCGGATTACCCGGCAGACCGATCACCGGCACCGTGCCGAAATGCCCCACTGTCAGCGGCTTGCCGGGCTTGATCGCGAGTTTCCACAGCAGCGGTTTACCGTTGTCGCGCAGCACTTGGCCCAGGCAATCGGCATCGCCGGCAGACACTCCGCCCGTGGTCAGAATCAGGTCAGCGCCGACTTGCAACTGCTCAAGCTTGAGCCGCGTCTGTGCCGGACGATCCGGCAGGATGCCGCCATCGATCACCTCGCAGCCCAGTTCACGCAGCCAGTGCGCGAGCAACACACGATTGCTGTTGTAGATGCTCCCGGGACGCAGTGGCAGCCCCGGCTCGACCAGTTCGTCACCCGTCGACAACAACGCCACGCGAGGCCGACGCACCACGTGAACTTGCGCCACGCCCTGCCCCGCTGCCACGGCCAGTTCGAACGGCCCAAGACGTTTGCCGGCGCGCAGCAGAATGTCGCCAGCGCGATTCTCCTGACCTTGTGCGCGAATATTCTGGCCAACCTTCAGCGGCTGCAAAAACCGCACACGGCCGTCTTCCAGCACCTCGACGTTTTCCTGCATTTCCACACAATTGGCACCCGGCGGCAGCGGTGCCCCGGTGAAGATCCGCGCACAACTGCCCGGCAACAAGGCGTCCGGCGCCAGACCGGCGTACACCCGTTGCGACACGGCCAACGGCTGACGGTGCAGATCCGCGAGGTTCAAGGCGTAACCGTCCATGGCACTGTTCGGCCAGGGCGGCAGATCCAGCGTCGCCACCAGATCACTGGCCAGCACCCGACCATGCGCGTCATCGAGCGAGTGCATTTCGCTGTCCACCAGCGGCTGCTCATTGGCCATGGCCAGCAGTTGGTCGAGGGCTTCCTCGACCGGCATCAACGGTGCCCGGCTCATCCGCGGGTTCCGCAGGCTTGTACCGATTTGAGGTGCGGGACGAAGTTGCACGGGCGGTGACGGTTGTCGAGTTGCTCAGCCAGAATGCCTTCCCACGCCGTGCGGCAGGCGCCGGTCGAGCCCGGCAGGCAACACACCAGCGTGCCGTTGGACAGCCCGGCCAGGGCGCGGCTTTGCACGGTGGAGGTGCCGATATCGAGAATCGAAATTGCGCGGAACAGTTCGCCAAACCCGTCGATCTGCTTGTCCAGCAAACAGGCCACCGCTTCCGGCGTGCTGTCGCGTCCGGTGAAGCCGGTGCCGCCAGTGATCAGCACCACCTGAATGCTGTCGTCGGCGATCCAGTGCGCGACCTGAGCGCGAATCTTGTACAAATCATCCTTGAGCAGATTACGTTCGCTCAACGTGTGACCGGCTTCCAGCAAGCGGCTGACCAGCAACTGGCCCGAGGTGTCGCTGGCGTAATCGCGGGTATCGCTGACCGTCAGCACGGCAATGTTCAGGGGGACAAACAGGGCATCCGATTTCGCGCTCATGGGAATTCTCCGGCAGCAATTAATCCAATTGCCGACAAGCCTAAGTGCCTCTTCTTAGTACTGTCTAATCACTCTGGCCAACCGGACTATCGAGCGCCTCTATCGCCCGCCGCAACTGCGCTCAAAGCCACTAAAGACGCGGCTGATAGAGCCGGTCGACAGTCCTTTCAATGCTTCCGATTGGACGAATAACCGCTTAAATGAGATCGTCGCCGCCTGCGCTTTTCGTGCACTGCGCGCCTCCGCGTCAACACTCAATCAAAATTCTCATCGAGCAGGTGCCATCGTGGACATCAAACAACTCAAGTTCCTGATCGCGCTGGACGAAACCCGTCACTTCGGCCAGGCCGCCGCACGCTGCCATATCACTCAGCCGACCCTGTCGATGCGCTTGCGCAATCTGGAAGATGAGCTGGATCTGATACTGGTCAACCGTGGCCAGCGCTTTGAAGGATTTACCCAGGCAGGCGAACGCGTGCTGGCCTGGGCGCGGACCTTGCTGGCGGCGCACGACGGCTTGTTCGCCGAAGCGGCGGCGTGTCGCGGGCAACTGGTCGGCAGCTTGCGCCTGGGGCTGGTGCCACTGAGCAGCTTCAACCCGGTCAATTACATCCAGGGCTTGTCGGGGTCGTATCCTGAGTTGAAATTCAGCCTGTCATCGCTCAGTTCCGATGAAATCATCGCAGGGCTTGGCAACAACCAACTGGACCTGGGCGTGTGTTACCTCGATCACGTCAACCCGAACTATTTCGAGTTTTTCGAGATCGGCGAAACCCGCGTCGGGCTGCTCTATGACAACCGTCACTTCCATTTCGAAGGCACGGAAATGAGCTGGGAAGCTGCCGCCGAACTGCCGTTGGGCATGATCACCACCGGCATGCATTACCGTAAATCGATTGACTTGAGCTTTCGCAGCCGTGGGCTCAGTCCGCAGCCGATCATGGAGAGCGATTCGACGTATCAGCTGTTGCAGGCGATTCACCAGGGGTTCTGCTGCTCGATCATGCCGCTGGACAGCGGGCTTGAGGAGCCGATCGAGCATCTGTCGTTCATGCAGTTACCGGATGCCAGTGTGCTTGCGCCATTGGGCCTGGTGATGCGCAAGACCGAACCGCGCTCGGCGATTGCCGAGAAGTGCTTTGCCGAGGCGCGCAAGCTGTTTGGGGTTGAGGTGCCTGCCGAATAATTGACCAGTTCAACCCAGCCTGCGCAAAATCCAGAACCTGTAGGAGCTGCCGCAGGCTGCGATCTTTTGATCTTGTTTTTAACAATCAAGATCAAAAGATCGCAGCCTGCGGCAGCTCCTACAGGGAGTGATAGATGCATCCGATCAGCAGATCGGAACAAGCGATTGGACGCTTTTTTAACGCCCCCGCGCCACAACCGGCGCAGGTAGCGTATCGCTAATACCTGCCTGACGCAGCGGTATCGCACGCGGCGCTCGCGGCGGAAATCGCCCTGGCCATCACCTACAACGGCTTGAATCAAGCGGTGATAATGGTCTCGCCCGGCAATATTGAAGACTTCATCCGAGGCTTCAGCCTGAGCAACGCGATCATCGCCAGCGTTGACGAAATCCATGACCTGCGCCTCACCCATTTCGATCAGGCCTGCCAGGCCGACGTGCAGATTTCCAGCCGCGCCTTCTGGGCGCTGAAGGATCATCGTCGCCAAATGGCAGGCACCAGCGGCTGTGATCTGTGCGGCGTCGAACCGCTGGAGCAGGCGCTGCCGCCGCTGGAGATTCTGCCGCCGTCAACGCTGCCACCAGCCGCGTATTTCGACAACATCCGCCAGCGCATCGAGCAGGCTCAGCAACTGGCCCGAAGCAGGAAACGCGAAACCACGCTCGAAGGCGCGCACTGGGTACAAGCGCGCGACTGCGACCAGAATGCGGCGCTGCGCTGGAGCCTGGCGCACGCCTGAACAAGATTGAATGAAAACCTGTGGCGAGGGGATTTATCCCCGATGGACTGCGCATCAGGCCCAGCTTTTTTGCAGACCGCCGCGCGGCCCGTCGGGGATAAATCCCCTCACCACAAAATCTTCTTCGGATTCGGGTGTTCAAGATATTTCACATTGAGCGTTTACACGCCCGCAGATTCCCCCTTACTATCCGTGGCACACCGGTAAGCGGGTCCGCCCCGCCACCGACGTTTTCCGCCAACGGAAACACGCGTTATGAGCACGTCACTACAACAACTAAAATCGTTGAACGTCTCCGCTGTGCGCCCCCTCTGTGACAGGGG
Organism: Pseudomonas sp. PB103; assembly: GCF_009764635.1. NCBI lineage: Bacteria > Pseudomonadati > Pseudomonadota > Gammaproteobacteria > Pseudomonadales > Pseudomonadaceae > Pseudomonas > Pseudomonas sp. PB103. Next base: position 15,324 of record NZ_RWIL01000087.1, read on the forward strand.
TTGCGCATGAATCGCATCGTCAATCTCCCCATGGCCCTGCGCCGCTCCAAGCTGCGTCACTCCGCACGCCCGCCGGATATCTGCGTTTCTGCCTGATCACGTCTGAAAAACGTGTAGGCCCTTTCTCTTTCGATATCCCTGCCAGGACGCCTGGGCTTTTGCCCTCTAAAGTCGTCCGGCCCGAATCTGCGCGCCTGTGCGGCGCCCCCCTGAGTGTTTGCCATGAAATTCGCAGCCATTGAAGACGCACGCCTGTTCCTCGAACAAAACCCTGATATCGACATGATCGAGCTGTTCATTCTCGACGCCAACGGCGTGCCACGCGGCAAGCTGTTGCACCGCGAAGAACTGCTCGCCGTTTATCAAAGCGGTCGCCCGCTGCCGAGCACCATCCTTGGCCTGACCGTGCAAGGCGAAGACGTCGAGAACTCCGGTCTGGTGTGGGACGTCGGCGACATCGACTGCCGCGCCTACCCGCTGGAAGGCAGCCTGGTGCGCTTGCCATGGCGGCAGATTCCGACCGCGGCGGTGCAGGTCAGCATGCACCCGACCGAGGGCATGCCGGCCAGTATTGCCGACCCGCGCCATCTGCTGATCAAGGTCATCGACGGGCTCAAGGCCGAGGGCTACTACCCGATCATGGCGTGCGAACTGGAGTTCTATCTGCTCGACGCCAAGCGCGATCACAACGGACGCCCGCAACCGGCACTGGATGCTGACGGTGGTCGACCGCGACATACGCAGGTCTACGGTTTGCGCGAGCTGGAGCAGATCGAACCGTTCCTCGCCGACCTCTACAGCGCCTGCAAACTGCATGGTATTCCGGCACGCACGGCGATCTCCGAATACGCACCGGGCCAGGTGGAAATCACCCTCGAACACGGCGATGCGTTGCAGGCGATGGATCAGGCTGTGCGCTACAAACGCCTGGTCAAAGCCGTGGCGCACAAGCACGGCATGCAGGCGACGTTCATGGCCAAGCCGTTCGACGATCTGGCCGGTACCGGCATGCACATGCACGTCAGCCTCGCCGACAGCGCGGGGCACAATCTGTTTGCTTCCGAAGACCCGGCCGGCACGCCGCTGCTGCGTACGGCGATTGGCGGCATGCTCGCATCGTTGCTGGACACGCTGCTGCTGTTCTGCCCGAACGCCAACTCTTACCGCCGTTTCCAGGCCAACAGCTACGCGCCATTGGCGCCGACCTGGGGCGTCGACAACCGCACCGTCAGCCTGCGCGTACCCGGTGGCCCGGCCAACACCCGACACATCGAACACCGCATCTGCGGCGCCGATGCCAACCCGTATCTGGCGGCGGCGGCGATCCTTGCCGGCATTCATCGCGGCATTCGTGAACACCTCGATCCGGGGGCGCCGGTCGAGGGCAATGGTTACGCGCAAGCCAAGGAACTGCTGCCGACTGACTGGCTGACGTCGTTGCAGGCACTGGAAAATTCCGTGTGGGCACGCGATGCGTTGGGGCAGGAATTTCTCGGGGTGTATCTGGCGGTGAAGCGTGCCGAGTACCGGCAGTTCATGGCTGAAGTGGGCGAGCAGGATTGGCGTTGGTACCTCACCGAAGCCTGACCATTTGACACAAACCCTGTGGGAGCTGGCTTGCCAGCGATGGGGTCGGCGCATTCAGCATCGTTGGTGACTGATACTCCGCTATCGCTGGCAAGCCAGCTCCCACAAGGATCCTGTTTAGCCTTGCGAATTTGTGTGGACACTGACATGACCGAACGCTGCAATTCCTACTACACCGCCACCCTCAACCAGGACACCCACTACCCGACCCTGCAAGGTCGGCACGCGGTTGACGTGGTGATCATCGGGGGCGGTTTCACCGGCGTCGCCACCGCCGTTGAACTCGCCGAAAAAGGCCTGAAAGTTGCCATCGTCGAGAGCAACAAAATCGGCTGGGGCGCCACCGGGCGCAACGGCGGCCAGGTCACCGGCAGCCTCTCCGGCGATGGCGCGATGCGTAAACAAATGCGCGCGAAACTCGGCGATGACGTCGACGATTTCATCTGGCACCTGCGCTGGCGCGGGCACGAGATCATCAAGCAGCGTGTCGAAAAATACGCCATCCAGTGCGATCTAAAACACGGCCATCTGCACGCGGCCTACAAGCCGAGCCACATGACCGATCTGCGCAACGATTACGAAGAGGCGGTGCGTCGTGGACTGGGCGACGAAGTCAGCCTGCTCGACCGCAGCCAGGTCCGCGATCTGCTGCAAAGCGACCTCTATCACGGCGCCATCAAGAACACCCGCAACATGCACCTGCACCCGCTCAATCTGTGTATCGGCGAAGCGCGGGCAGCAGAAAGCCTCGGCGCGCTGATCTTCGAAAACAGCGAAGTGCTGGAGATCATTCACGGCGATACGCCAAGGGTAAGGACCGCTCACGGTCAGATCGACGCCAAGCAAGTGATGCTCGCCGGCGACGTCTACCACAAGCTCGAACCGGGCCAGCTCAAAGGCAAGATCTTCCCGGCCATGGGCGGCATCGTCACCACCGCGCCGCTGGGCGAACTGGCCAGGCAGATCAACCCCGAAGACCTCGCGGTCTACGACTGCCGCTTCGTCCTCGACTACTACCGCCTCACCGCCGACGGGCGCTTGCTGTTCGGTGGCGGCGCCAACTACAGCGGCAAGGATTCACGCGACATTGCCGGCGAACTGCGGCCCTGCATCGAGCAAACCTTTCCGGCGCTCAAAGGCGTGCAGATCGACTACCAGTGGAGCTGCGCGATGGGCATCGTCATCAACCGCATTCCGCAACTGGGCAAGCTCTCGGACAACGTCTGGTATTGCCAGGGCTACTCGGGACATGGCATCGCCACCACGCACATCATGGGCGAGATCATGAGCCGGGCGATTACCGGGCAGCTGGAACAGTTCGACACGTTTGCCGCGTGCCAGCACATTCGTGTGCCGATGGGGGATTGGCTGGGGAACCCGATGCTGGCGGCAGGCATGTGGTACTACCAGATGCTCGAAAAGCTGCGCTGATACAACACCCTCCCCTGTAGGAGCTGCCGAAGGCTGCGATCTTTTGATCTTGTTTTTTAAAATCAAAATCAAAAGATCGCAGCCTTC
>NZ_RWIL01000088.1:0-15177 GCF_009764635.1 Pseudomonas sp. PB103
AACATCAAAAGATCGCAGCCTGCGGCAGCTCCTACAGGGGGTGTTTTTTTACCTGGAGACAGAAAATGAAAACCCGCCTCTAGGGCGGGTTGGGTGCTGCAGTCGTGAGCTAGCCCGCCAAATGAGGAATGGCGGTAATAATGCTTGGCTGGCAACGCAGTACGGTGGAATTCATGTGCTGGAAATTAGCGCGGGCGTTGCGGGCAAGTCAATGGCCAATTTTGCCAGACGCTTGTAATCTGCCAACTCCACTCAGCCGTTCAAGGATCGAATGCATGATGTCCGTCGCCCTGCCCCTCACAGCGCTCCTCGCTTTTACCGGTTACACGGTGTCGGTGATGCTCCAGGCTGAACAGTCGCTGATCGACTTCGGCATCAGTCTGATGTCGCGGCCCGACACCGCGCAGGTGGTGATTGATCTTTATCTGCTGGCGACCTTGGCCGGGATATGGATGGTCAAGGATGCCAAATCGCGGGGACATTCGTCCTGGTCGGTGCTGCCCTACCTGTTGCTGACGGCGGTATTTGTGTCGATCGGGCCGTTGTTGTATTTGGTGGTGCGTGGGGTTCAGCAGCGGCGTAAAACGGTGGACGTAACGCAAGCGGGCTGATCAAAATCATGCAGAGCTTACGAAATAGCTATCGCTGGCAAGCCAGCTCCCACAAGGATTCAGGGTGTCCACGGGTGTTGTGACCTCCCGAATTTCTGTGGGAGCTGGCTTGCCAGCGATGGCGGTGGATGGAACAGCACAAATCACCTGGCCAACCGCCGCAACCCAAACAACATTCCCCCCGCCCCCAGCATCATCACCAGCAGAAACACCGGATAAGACACCCACCACGGCGTCCCGGCGGTCATCATGCTGAACTCCGACATACCGCCAATACTCGCAATCAGGTTCAGCGGCAAAAACACCACGTTGATCAACGTCAGCTTGCGCAGCAGATTGTTCATGCTGTTGTTCATCAGGTTGCCACGCGCGTCGATCAGCCCGGAAAACACCGTGGAATAGATTTCCGCCTGCTTGTAACACTGGTTGTTTTCGATGATCAGGTCGTCGATCAGCCCCAGCGCCTCGCCGCCAAAATGTTGCTTCTCGGCGTGGTTGCGCAGGCGCGTCAGTACCGCACCGTTACTGTGCAGCGCGTTGATGTAATAGATCAGGCTTTCGCTGAGGTTGAACATCTGCACCAGGTGCTGATTCTGCATCGACGCATTGAATTTCTGCTGCAATTCGCGGGCGACCAGTTTGATCACCTTCAAGTGGCCCAAGTAGTGATGGATGTTGTTGAACAGCAGGTCGAGCAAAACATCCAGCGGCGTGTTTAACGATTGACGGGTGCCGAGACCATGCAAAGGCGTGTCGTCAGTCGCAATCACCAGCAATTGCCCCGGCGCGAACAGCAAGCCACAGGACGACACTTCAAAGGCCAGGCTGCCGCCGCCGGAATAATTTTCTGGACGTTTCCAGATAAGGAACAAGTGATCCGGGTGAAACTCGATACGTGACACTTCGTCGGGGTCCAGCGCCGAAGCCAGTGCGTGTTCATCGACTTTGAAATGACTGTGCAGCAACTCGCGCTCGGCGGCGTCGGGGTTGCTGAACAGCATCACCTCGGCATCCAGTCGCTCGACCCGCTGCAAAGCGCCGTGGCTCAATGCAAAACTGTTGATCATCGGCGCGTCACCAGGCCTGTCCGCGACGTTTCAACTCCAGGCGCCGTACAAACTCCTCGAGTACCAGCGAATACAGATCGTCCTGCAAATAGGCGTCTTCGATGCCGGCATCGAGGTTCGGGTTGTCGTTGACCTCGATCACTACCACTTTGTCGCCGGCCTGTTTCAGGTCGACGCCGTAGAGGCCGTCGCCAATCAGATTGGCCGTCTTCACCGCCAACTCAACCACCGCACGCGGGGCTTCATGGACAGCGAGGGTGCGGCATTCGCCGTTGACGTCTTGCCCCTTGGCTTTGTGGTTGTAGATTTGCCAGTGGCCCTTGGACATGAAGTATTGGCAGGCGAAGATCGGCTTACGGTTGAGCACGCCGATGCGCCAGTCGTACTCGGTGTAGAAAAACTCTTGAGCCAGCAACAACACCGAGTGCTCAAACAGTTCGGCGGTCGCTTCAAGCAGCGCCTGCTGGCTTTCGACCTTGATCACCCCGCGCGAGAAACAGCCGTCGGGAATCTTCAGTACCAAGGGAAACCCCAGGCGCTCACCGACCCGTTCGAAGTCTTCAGGTCGCTCCTTGTAGAGGATTTCGGTGGCGGGCATGCCCAATTGATGGCTGTTGAGCAGGTCGGTCAGATAGACCTTGTTGGTACAACGCAGAATCGACGTCGGATCGTCCATGACCACCAGCCCCTCACTTTCGGCTTTCTTGGCGAAACGGTAGGTGTGGTTGTCGACGCTGGTGGTTTCGCGAATCAGCAAGCCATCGTACTCGGCGAGCCGCGCATAGTCCTTGCGCTCGATCAACTCGACATCGATGCCCATGGTCTTGCCGACGCGGATGAAGTTTTCCAGCGCTTTGCTGTTGGAGGGCGGCAACGCTTCCTGGGGATCGTGAAGAATGGCCAGGTCATACCGCGCCACTTGTGGCGAGCGCGGCACTCGCCAGACTTTACGACTGAAACCGTCGAGCGCGTGGGCGAACTGATCTTCCTGATCGTCGCGTAACTTGTGCAGCGCACCGGACTTAATGCCTTCGATGTGCCAACCGTTAGTTCGGCGAAACTCAACTAATAGTATCGGACAGGGAAACACTTCAAATAATTGTCGGGCCAGATCCTGCAAAGGTTCGATATGCGTTCGACCGAAATAAAGTGTCAAGGTGAAGCCCTCGGTATCGCTGTAAAGATTATGACTGAGGGCTTTTTCCAGGGTTTTATCAAGATCATCCAGCGCCAGTCCGTAGAGTGACTTTTTGGTCAGTTCACTGATCGTGCGCACGGACGGAATCACCTTGTGCCCGCGCGCTTCGGCCAGCAGCGAGCAGTAATAGCCGTGCCCCAGGTACTTGTAGCTGCGACACAGGTTGATCACCTGCACGCGCTTGCCCGCCTCGCTGTCACGGCTTTGCTCAAGGTATTGCTGTGCAGTGATGATGTCTTCGCTGGGAAAGTAGGAGGCCCAATCTTCCTTGCGCTCGACAATGATCAGCACTCGACTGGAGGCTCTGACTGCTGGATTTAAATAAGTTGCCGCCGGCAAACTTTGCTCGGATACTTCGCGCCAATGACCCTGTACCGCTGACATAGAGATTGATCCGTTGGAGAACAAGACCTTTTCTATTAAGCACGAAGTTTTTCGAAAGTCTCGTTTCGTTACGCAACTTTTACGGTGGTCATATGAGTACTGTTTTTCGTCCGGCATCAGTTGAAGACTTGCCCGCGCTGCTGGCATTGGAAGTGCAATGTTTCACCACGGACAGGCTGACCCGTCGCCGTTTCCAGTGGATGATTAATCGTGCCCACGGGCGATTGCTGGTGGCTGAGCACGACGGCCAGTTGCTCGGTTATGCGCTGGTGTTGTTTCATCGCGGCACATCGTTGGCGCGGCTCTATTCAATAGCCATTGCCACTGACGCGCGTGGGACCGGGCTGGGCAAGCGATTGCTGCAACGGATTGAGGCCTGCGCGCTGGAGCACGATTGCGCCTATCTGCGCCTGGAGGTGCGTACCGATAACCCCGCCGCGATAGCGTTGTACGAAGGCAATGGCTACCGGCGCTTCGCTTTGGTTCACGATTACTACGAAGACCACGCCGACGCCTTGCGGTTGGAGAAACGTATTCTCCAGCACCGTGATTCGCGCAGCATCAAAGTGCCCTATTACCGGCAAACCACCGATTTCACCTGCGGCCCGGCCTGTCTGTTGATGGCCATGGGCGCGCTGCACCCGGAGCGCTTGCTGGAACGACGCGAAGAACTACAAATCTGGCGCGAGGCAACCACGGTGTTCATGACTTCGGGCCATGGCGGATGCAGCCCGCAGGGTTTGGCGCTCGCGGCTTGGCGACGCGGGTTTCAGGTGAGTTTACAACTGAGCATGGCCGGACCTTTGTTTCTTGACGGTGTACGCGATACGCATAAAAAAGACGTCATGCGCTTGGTGCACGAGGAGTTCACCGCGCAGTTAGGAGAGACGGATGTCGAGACGCTGATCGCTGCACCACTGGATTTGCCGGCCATGCTGGATGCCGGTGGGCAACCGCTGGTGTTGATCAGCAGCTATCGGCTGACACGCTCCAAATCACCGCACTGGGTGATGGTCACCGACTGTGATGCGGATTTTGTCTATCTGCATGACCCAGACGTTGATCACAGCCAGCACCGACAGCCGATGGACTGCCAGCATGTGCCGGTCAGCCATGGCGAATTCGACAAAATGTGCCGCTTTGGCCGAGGAAAATTGCGCGCTGCCGTCACACTGTTTTCCCGCAACGCTTAGCACCCTGTGGCGAGGGGATATATCCCCGATAAGCCGCGCAGCGGCCTACTAAAGCGGGGATTGCTGCGCAATCCATCGGGGATAAATCCCCTCGCCACAGGAGCTGGTTATTTCAGGCCGACTTTGTACAGCGAACCCTTGGCCTCGTCCGTCAGCACATAGAGGTAGCCATCCGGGCCCTGCCGCACATCACGGATCCGCTGCTTGAGTTCACCGAGCAAACGTTCCTCATGCACCACTTTGTCGCCATCGAACTGCAAGCGGATCAATTCCTGCGTCACCAATGCGCCGACAAACGCGTTGTGTTGCCACGGTTTGAAGCGATCGCCGTCATAGAACGCCATGCCCGAGACGCCCGGTGATTTCTCCCACACATGGTGCGGTGCAACTGTGCCTTCAGCCGTTTTGCCCTGCGCTTCCGGAATCGGTTGCATCGAATAGTTGATGCCGTGCGTTGCCAGTGGCCAGCCGTAGTTCTTGCCGCGCTCGATGATATTCACCTCGTCGCCACCCCGCGGGCCGTGCTCGTTTTCCCAGAGCGTGCCATTCCAGGGATTGAGCGCTGCACCCTGCGGGTTGCGAATGCCGTAGGCCCAGATTTCCGGACGTACGCCGGACTGGCCGACAAAAGGATTGTCGTCCGGCACCTTGCCGTCCGGGTAGATCCGCACGATTTTGCCTTGCAGTTTGTCGAGATCCTGCGCCGTCGGGCGGTCGTTGTTTTCACCCAGGGTAATGAACAGATAGCCGTCCCGGTCGAACACCAGACGCGAGCCGAAGTGATTGCCGACCGATAACTTCGGTTCCTGACGGAAGATCACCTTGAAATCCTTGAGTGTCGTCAGGTCATCCGACAATCGCCCACGCCCCACCGCCGTGCCGGCCTTGTCACCCGCACCGCCACCCTCAGCGTACGACAGGTAAATCAGGCGATCCTGCTTGAAGTCCGGCGACAGCACCACATCGAGCAAGCCACCCTGCCCTTTGGCCCAGACCTTCGGCACGCCATTGATGGGCGCCGACAGTTTGCCGTCAGACCCGACCACCCGCAGGTTACCCGGCCGTTCCGTCACCAGCATGCCTTGGCGATCGGGCAGAAAGGCCAGCGACCAGGGATGTTCAAGCCCTTGGGTGATCGTCGTGACTTCGAGGGTGCCTTGTTCGCTTTGCAGCTCTTTGGGGGCGGCGGCGAATGCCGGGGCACTGATCAGCGCACCGGCGCAGAGACTGGCTAGAAGGGTTTTACGCAACATGCACGATTCCTTTTGTTCGTTTCAAAGACAGGCAGAACCTCAGTCCTGGCGTTCATCGGTTGCTGTCGCTGCTCCGTGAAGGTGGATTGGGAATAAAGGTGGGGGGTGTACTCGGTACCGAGCGAATCGGTTGGCCATTACCGATGCCACGGTTCTCGACGGTGGGCTGGCGCGGCATGGGCATCGTATTGGGGCCGCGCACGGGCGGCGTGCTCGGCTGGGTGCCTTGCATACTGTTGGGGTTGGCCCGGCGAATCGGGCTGTTGTAGGGGTTATTGCTGTTACCTGTGGGACTCTGGGCGAGCAACTGCGCAGAAGCAGGCTGGATGACGTCCGCCTGAGCCCAACCCGCGCCGAGGGCGAGAACAGCGAGGACAAGCAGAATTCGGTTCATGGAGCGGCCTCTCGATGCGCGGGGAATAGAGCCTTCGAGTCCACGCTACGCGCAGGGTTCGGATTTGTTAAGTCACAGGCGTTAAACAACATGTAACACGACTTGACCAAGCTGCCGCGAGCCAACGCAATCAGCGGAAACTTTCGCGCGTCATGGCGGGTCATCCGATCATCACTCGGAGAACACCACGATGGCTCGGGCAATCTGGAAAGGCGCGATCAGTTTCGGACTGGTACACATCCCCGTCGCACTGGTGTCGGCGACGTCGTCCCATGGCGTGGATTTCGATTGGCTCGACAGCCGCAGCATGGACCCGGTGGGCTATAAACGCGTAAACAAGGTGACCGGCAAGGAGGTCACCAAAGAGCACATCGTCAAAGGTGTGGCGTACGAAAAGGGTCGCTATGTGGTGCTCAGCGAAGAGGAAATTCGCTCGGCACACCCTGTTTCAACGCAGACCATCGACATCTTTTCCTTTGTCGACGCCGATCAGATCCCCCTGCAAAACATCGACACGCCGTATTACCTGGCGCCCGACAAGCGCGGCGGCAAGGTTTACGCGCTGTTGCGTGAAACATTGAGCAAAACCAACAAGGTCGCCCTCGCCCGCGTGGTGCTGCATACCCGGCAGTATCTGGCGGCGTTGATGCCGCTGGAGTCGGCGCTGGTGCTGGTGAAGCTGCGCTGGCCGCAGGAAGTTCGCGGCCTGGATGAGCTGGATTTAGGCACCGAAGTGACCAAGCCACAGTTGGCCAAGGGTGAACTGGACATGGCCAAACGTCTGGTGCAGGACATGAGCGGCGACTGGAAACCCGAAGATTACAACGACGAGTTTGAAGACAAGATCATGGCGCTGGTGGAGAAAAAGGCCCATGAAGGCAAGATCGAGGATGTCGAAACGGTGGGTGGCGAGGAAGAGCGCAAATCGGCTGATGTCATCGATTTGACCGAACTGCTCAAGCGCAGCCTGGGCGGGAAAGCGGCGGCGAAACCAAAGGCCAAGGCGGCTCCAGCGAAGAGAACGAAGAAAGCGTCAGGCAACTGACAGCTTGTCTGTGCAAGAGTGATGTTCAATGTAGGAGCTGCGGCACGCTGCGATCATTTGATTCTGATCTTCACAACAGATCAAAAGATCGCAGCCTCGTTTCACTCGTCAGCTCCTACAGATGCCTTGAGCAATCCTGTAGGAGCTGCGGCACGCTGCGATCTTTTGATTCTGATCTTCACAACAGATCAAAAGATCGCAGCCTCGTTTCACTCGTCAGCTCCTACAGATGCCTTGAGCAATCCTGTAGGAGCTGCGGCACGCTGCGATCTTTTGATCTTGATCTTCACATCAGGTCGAGGAATCAGATAAGGATGAAGATCGCCAGCAAGCTACCGAAGATCGCCCACTTTTCCATGTAATACAGCTTGCGATTGCGCTTTTTCAGCTCTTTGCCACGCAAGCGGATCTTGTAGATTTTGGTAAACAAACGGTTGATCCCACCCGTGCGGTCCCCGGCATCGTTCGGCGCACCTGCCGCTGACATCACGGTACGGCTGAACCAAGCGTTAAACGCCGCCGCCCAGCGGTACTTCATCGGACGTTCGATGTCGCAGAACAGGATGATCCGGTTCTTGTCGGTGGTGTTTTCCGCGTAATGGATAAACGTCTCGTCAAACATCACCGCTTCACCGTCGCGCCAGTGATAGTTCTCACCGTCGACATTGATGTAGCAGCCTTCATCGTTCGGTGTTTCCAGACCCAGGTGATACCGATAGGAACCGGCGTACGGGTCACGGTGACGAACCAGTTTCGAACCCGGCGGCAATTCGGCGAACATCGCCGCTTTGATCGAGCCGATGCTTTGCACCAGTTCAGTGGTGCGCGGGCACAGTTTCATCGCCGACGGATGGCTGTCGCCGTACCACTTCAGGTAGAAGCGCTTCCAACCCGTTTTAAAAAACGAATTGAAACCGACATCGTCGTATTGGTTGGAGCGTTTGATCTCCCCGGCACGCAACAAATTCTGGCCTTCTTCGCGGATCTCCTGCCAATGTGCCTGCAACGGGCTCAAATCAGGAAAGTCAGCCGGATCGAGGTAAGGTTTGTTCGGCTTTTTCGAGAACAGGTACAGAAAGCAGTTGATCGGCGCCAGAAACGTCGAGTGATCGCTCAGTTGCCGGCCCAGTTTGTGGCGCACACGGCCACGAAGATGAACGTATGCAATGGAAATGACATAAATAGCAGCAATGATGAGTTTCACGGAAATCGTCACACGTCAGAAGTGAACAAACTGCGCGCCTGATGGCCCAAGGCCTGGCGTCTTATGCAGAGGTCTGAATACAAATGGCACGTCCTTGAGCCCACGCGGTTGAAGGCGCTGGGTGATATGCATGGCATTTTAGCCACACTTTGTAACCGATAGTGAACCCTCATCTGTGAAAAACTGTCCCGTGATTGCGCCAATCGGCGTCCGCGGCGTCTTCGCCCTATCGTTTAAAGAGCCAGACCAGTACAATCGCCGCCAAACTTTACGCGCCCCCCCTTGGTTGATGACGGGAACCTCCCCGCTTCAGCGCACTTTGACTCGGGCCAAGCGCTCCAGCCGCACCCTCGCTACTCAGAATGCTTCGCAGGAAAAACTCTTGATCTCTACAGCTAACATCACGATGCAGTTCGGCGCCAAGCCGCTCTTCGAAAACGTTTCGGTCAAATTCGGCGCGGGTAACCGCTATGGCCTGATCGGCGCCAACGGTTGCGGCAAGTCGACCTTCATGAAAATCCTCGGTGGCGACCTCGATCCTTCCGCCGGCCAGGTCATGCTCGAGCCGAACGTGCGTCTGGGTAAATTGCGCCAGGATCAGTTCGCCTACGAAGAATTCACCGTGATCGATACCGTGATCATGGGCCACGAAGAGCTGTGGAAGGTCAAGGCCGAGCGCGATCGCATCTACTCGCTGCCGGAAATGTCTGAAGAAGACGGCATGGCCGTGGCCGAGCTGGAAACCGAATTCGCCGAGATGGACGGCTACACCGCCGAGTCGCGTGCCGGTGAGCTGTTGCTGGGGCTGGGTATCGGCATCGAGCAACACTTTGGCCCGATGAGCGAAGTCTCGCCAGGCTGGAAACTGCGCGTGTTGCTGGCGCAGGCACTGTTTTCCGATCCAGAAGTGCTGTTGCTCGACGAACCGACCAACCACCTGGACATCAACACCATTCGCTGGCTGGAAAACATCCTGACCCAGCGTAACAGCCTGATGATCATCATCTCTCACGACCGTCACTTCCTGAACAGCGTGTGCACGCACATGGCCGACCTGGATTACGGCGAGCTGCGCCTGTTCCCGGGCAATTACGACGAGTACATGACCGTGGCGACCCAGTCCCGCGAGCAACTGCTGTCGGACAACGCCAAGAAGAAAGCGCAGATTACCGAACTGCAATCGTTCGTCAGCCGCTTCTCGGCCAACGCCTCGAAAGCCAAGCAAGCCACCTCGCGTGCCAAGGCGATCGACAAGATTCAGCTGGCCGAGGTCAAGCCTTCGAGCCGCGTCAGCCCGTTCATCCGCTTCGATCAGAACAAGAAGCTGCACCGTCAGGCTGTCATGGTTGAAAAGATGGCCAAAGGTTTCGACGGCAAGCCGTTGTTCAAGGATTTCAGCTTCCAGGTTGAAGCCGGCGAGCGCGTAGCAATCATCGGCCCGAACGGTATCGGCAAGACCACCCTGCTGCGCACCCTGGTCAACGAACTGACCCCGGATGCCGGTAGTATCAAGTGGACCGACGCCGCTGAACTGGGCTACTACGCTCAGGATCACGCACACGACTTCGAAGACGACGTCACCCTGTTCGACTGGATGGGTCAGTGGACTCAAGGCGAGCAGATGATTCGCGGTACTTTGGGCCGCATGCTGTTCTCCAACGACGAGATCCTCAAGTCGGTCAAAGTGATTTCCGGTGGTGAGCAAGGTCGCATGCTGTTCGGCAAGTTGATCCTGCAAAAGCCGAACGTGCTGATCATGGACGAACCGACCAACCACTTGGACATGGAATCGATCGAGGCGCTGAACCTGGCGCTGGAAAACTACCCGGGCACGCTGATCTTCGTCAGCCACGACCGTGAGTTCGTATCGTCCCTGGCCACGCGCATCATCGAGCTGAGCCCGGATGGCGTGACCGACTTCAGCGGCACCTACGATGACTACCTGCGTAGCCAGGGCGTCGTGTTCTAAAACGCCGCTGCAATCTGAAAAGCCCTGTCCATGTGACGGGGCTTTTTGGTTTTGAAGATCAACAGATCGCAGCCTTCGGCAGCTCCTACATGGGGCCTACTGTCGGAGTTGGCGAAGGCTGCGATGTTTTGATCGTTAGCCTGCTTTCTTTTATATATCGCTCAAGCCATGATGCGAACTCTCCCACCGCCGCCCGCGAACGAGTCCTCATGTCTGCGCAGCAACAGCCACCGCAAAGCTCCATGGCGATCAACCTGCAGATCGTCTCCATCGTTTTCTACACCTTTATTGCCTTCCTCTGCATCGGTTTACCGATCGCGGTGTTGCCGGGTTATGTGCACGAGCAATTGGGCTTCAGCGCAATCATCGCCGGGCTGGTGATCGGCTCGCAATACCTCGCCACCCTGCTCAGTCGGCCGATGGCCGGGCGCATGTCGGACACCATTGGCACCAAACGGGCGATCATTTATGGCTTATGGGGCATTGTGCTCAGTGGCGCGCTGACGCTGGTATCGACGTTGCTGCAAGGCTTGCCGCTGACCAGCTTGCTGATATTGATTGCCGGACGCTTGTTGCTCGGTATCGCCCAAGGCTTGATCGGCGTCGGCACGATCAGTTGGTGCATGGGCCAGGTCGGTGTCGAACACACTGCGAAGTCGATTGGCTGGAACGGCATCGCCTCTTACGGGGCGATTGCCATCGGCGCACCGCTGGGTGTGGTGATGGTGGCCGACTACGGTTTTACCAGCCTCGGTATTGCGCTGTCGGTACTGGCGGCGGGCGCGCTGCTGCTGATTCGCAACAAACCGTCGGTGCCGGTGATTCGTGGCGAACGGCTGCCGTTTTGGGCAGTGTTCGGCAGGATCGCACCGTTTGGCGCCAGTCTGACCCTGGCCTCGATCGGTTACGGCACGCTGACCACCTTCATCACCCTCTATTACCTCAATCGTGGCTGGAGCGGTGCGGCTTACTGCCTGACCGTGTTTGGCGTGTGCTTCATCCTGTCGCGACTGCTGTTCATTTCCGCGATCAGCCGCTTTGGTGGTTTCCGCTCGGCCATCGCCTGCATGAGCATTGAAACGGTCGGGTTGGTGATGCTGTGGCTGGCGCCGTCCACGGCTTTCGCCTTGATCGGTGCGGGGATGGCCGGGTTTGGCCTGTCGCTGGTGTATCCGGCGTTGGGGGTCGAGGCGATCAAGCAGGTGCCGAGTTCCAGCCGTGGCTCGGGACTGGGGGCGTATGCGGTGTTCTTCGATCTGGCGCTGGCGATTGCCGGGCCGCTGATGGGCGCGGTGGCGTTGAACCTGGGGTATTCGTGGATATTCTTCAGTGCGGCGTTGTTGTCAGTGATCGGGCTGGGGCTGACGTTGCTGCTGATGCGTCGGGCCACGAACTGAAAAGCAAAGTCAAAAGATCGCAGCCTTCGGCAGCTCCTACATGGGCATAGCGCAGATCATGTAGGAGCTGCCGAAGGATGCGATCTTTTGATCTATTGATCGGCAGTCTGCATGCCGGCGCGTGTCGCTTGGCCCAGCGCATGGGAGAAGAAACGTCCAGCCTCGGAGATGAGGTTGCGGTGAATGTCCTCGCGGTCGACACCGTCGGCGTCGGTACACAGCGCCGGCATGGCGCGGATCTGCTCTTCATTGCACGGCGCCATGAACACAAAGTGCCCTGCCCCGGCCAGCAATTTGAAGTCCGGCGCGGTTGGCAGCTTGCGCGCCAGTGCTGCCGCGTTTTTGTCGAACGCGACGAGTTTGTCGCCATCGCCACTGTAGAGCAGCACTGGCACATGCACGTCGGCCAGGGTGTGGCGGCCGAATTTCAGGCTCAGCGGCGCCATCAGCAGTAACGCATGCACGCGCGGATCGGCCACCGGTTGCAAATCATCGCGATCAACGATGAGTTCGCCCTGGGTGTTGCAGGCGTCACGGTCATCCGGGCGTTCCTGGCAATAACGCCGCAGACGATCCAGGTCCGGCTGCGCGCCTGACAGAATCAACGCGGTCTCGCCGCCCGCGGAATAACCGATCACGCCGACCTGTTCGGGGTTAACATACGGCGCCAACATGCGGTCGCCAAGGGTTGCGGTGATGGCTTCGGAAATCTGGATCGGCCGCCCGTACAGATTGCTCAAGGTGCCGAGCCGACTGTGATCCTTGGAATTGTCGCCGGGATGAATCACCGCGACCACGACGAAGCCTTTGCGGGCCAGCGATGTGGCGAGGTCGTGCAACGCCAGTGGTGTGCCGGTGTTGCCGTGCGAGAGCATCAGCATCGGAAAGCGGCCGATCGCGACCTTGGTGTCCTCGCCGGCCTCGACGGAATAGCCTTCGAGCAGGCTCATGTGCTCGCGATCACTTGAGGGATAGAACGCGATGGCGCGCATCGGCTGCAGGTCCAGCGGATCGAGGAACGTCATCTCGTGGTAGCCGACGCTCCAGACAGGATGTCGCCCCGGCGCAGCTTGCACTGAATTCAGGCTGCCGATCAGGCAAATCAGTAACGTTGCACAAAGACGCATCATCGGATGCCCCACCCTGTTGTTACTCAATCGAAAGATCCATTGCGTTGCGGGCCAGAAACGCCGGGGATTCGGCGCTGCGGTACGACAATGCATTCAGACGCTGATCGTTTGACTGCATAACCCGGGCCAGATTATGTAACAGTCAGAAACAAAAAACTCCGTATTCGGCCCTTGCAGAACCAGAATACAGAGTTTTTTCGGTGTTACCTGAACCTCAGCTGTTCTTTACGCAAGCCTTACGCGGCGGCGAACAGTTGCTCGCTGATCTTCGCTTGGGCTGCAGTCATGGCGTTGTTACGGACTTCGTCGCCGTACGCCAGGCCTTCGGCACGGACGATTTCAATGTCGGTGATGCCGAGGAAGCCCAGAACCAGCTTCAAGTATTCTTCGTGGGCGATGCCGCTGGCCTGACCGGCGTGGATGCCGCCAGCCGTGGAGACGATCACCACTTTTTTGCCGCCGCACAGCCCTTCGGGGCCGGCTTCGGTGTAACGGAAGGTCTGACCGGCGACGGCAACGCGATCGATCCACGCCTTGAGTTGGGTCGGCACAGTGAAGTTGTACATCGGTGCAGCAATGACCACGGCGTCGGCAGCGATGAACTCGGCCAGGGTCGAAGCGCTCAGTTCGGCTTCGTGCTGCTGTGCGGCGTTGCGCAGTTCAGCAGTGGTGCCGGCCGCCACCAGAGTGGTCGACGAGAAGTGGCTGATGGCGTCGGCTGCCAGGTCGCGGTAAGTCACGACAGCGCTTGGCTCGGCGACTTGCCAGGCTTTGACGACTTCGCTGCTCAACTGACGGGAAGCCGAGTTGTCGCCCAGAATGCTCGAATCGATATGCAGCAGTTTCATGTGGAATCTCCTGGAATGAATCGCCGGTGGCGACGGAATGGAGACAATCCTACGCAAGAAACCAATGGATGATTAGCCGCCTTAAATGCGATAGTTTGTCCCATTGATAGAACAGTCGGAATTCAGCCATGCAAGACCTCAACGATCTCTACTATTTCGCCAAAGTCGTCGAGGCCGGCGGATTCGCGGCGGCCGGGCGTTTGCTCGGCATTCCCAAATCGCGGCTGTCACGGCGCATCGCCGAACTGGAAGAACGCCTCGGCGCGCGTTTGCTGCAGCGCACCACGCGCCAACTCAACCTCACGGCGGTCGGTGAGCGTTACTTGCGTCACTGTCAGGCGATGTTGCTGGAAGCGGAAATGGCCGATGAGGCGGTGGCGAGCATGTCGAGCGAGCCGCGTGGACGCTTGCGGGTGTCCTGCCCGACCGGTCTGGCGCGCGAGATGCTGCCATGGGTGATCAGCGAATTCCTCGGTAAATTCCCCCAGGTGCAGCTGGAAGTTGTATTGCTCAACCGCCGCGTCGATCTGGTCGGCGAAGGCTTTGATGTGGCCCTGCGCGTGCGCGAACACGGTGATGAGGACCCTTTGCTGGTCACCCGGCGCTTGCGCCAGGCGCAAATGGTTGTGGTGGCCAGTCCGGCGTTTATTCAGGGGCAATCGATCAACCATCCGCAAGATTTGCGCACGCTGCCGGTGCTTGGCGCTTTGGAAGCGGATCGTCTGGTTCATGTGCGCCTGCTGGACCAGCAGGGCAACAGTTTCGAGTTGAACATGGAAGCCCGGCTGGGTATCGATGACTTTATTGTGCGCAAAGCCTGCGTGCTGGCCGGCCAGGGTTTCACGTTGCTGCCGATGATGTACTGCGAAGAAGAACTGCAAAACGGCACACTGCTGCAACTGCTGCCAGAGTGGTCGTTGCCCGGTGGCTGGCTGCAAGCGGTGTACCCGCATCGGCGCGGGGTGATGCCGGCGGTGCGCGCGTGGATCGATCACCTGGTCGAATCGTTCAATGCCTGTGGGGAGCGGTTGTTATGAAAAAGGGAAGGATGAGCGAAGCGGACGTCGCCGAATTTTGCCTGGCGTTGCCGGGCGCGCGCGAGGATTACAAATGGGGCGGCGTACGGGTGTTTTCGATTGCCGGCAACAAGATGTTTGCCTTGCAGGGGCTGCGCGGTGATTCGCTGGCGTTCAAGGTCGACAAGGATCTGTTTCTCGGCCATTGCGACCGCCCCGGCATTCACCCGGCGCCGTATCTGGCGCGCGCGCAGTGGATCATCATGCACCCGCCCTACCCGCTGGGTGCCGAGGAATTGCGCGGATTGTTACAGCGCTCGCACCAGTTGGTGGTAAGCAAACTGCCGAAAAAAACCCAAATCGGTTTACTGCTGTAACCCCGATCCTTTGTAGGAGCTGCCGGAGGCTCGGGCCGCGATCGGACGATCTTTTGACTTTGATCTTTTAAAAATCAGAATCAAAAGATCG
>NZ_RWIL01000089.1:0-51463 GCF_009764635.1 Pseudomonas sp. PB103
CCTGCTCGACAATCGTGTCGCCGACGTTGTCGACGTAATAGGTGTCGTTGCCGTCGCCGCCGGTCATGGTATCGGCACCGAGGCCGCCATCAAGGATGTTGTTGCTGGCGTTGCCGACGATGATGTTGTTCAAGGCGTTACCAATCACCCTGAATTCGCCGACACCGGTCAGCAGCACGTTTTCGACGTTCTGCAGATTGTTCTTGGTCAGGTCGACAAGTGTTTCCAAGCGATTAGGGTTGTAGGTGATGTTCAGAACATCCGTACCCTCGTTGGCATTTTCGACCAATAGGTCAAGCTCGTGGAGGTCGTCAATGTTGTAGACGTCATCGCCTGCACCGCCGATCATCGTATCGATACCAGCGCCGCCGACCAGGATGTTGTTGCCGGCATTGCCGATCAGCACGTTATCTTCAGCGTTGCCGACAGCGTTGATGTTGGCGAAGCCGGTAAGGGTCAGATTTTCGACACTATCGCTCAAGGTGTAGCTGATGGAGGATTGAACGGTATCAATGCCGTTGTTCTTGAACCCGGTCTCGACCACCAGGTCATTGATATTATCGACGACATAGGTGTCGTTGCCCGCACCACCGATCATGGTGTCGGCACCCGCCCCACCGTTGAGGGTATTATTGCCGCTGTTGCCAATCAGGGTGTTGTTGAACCAGTTGCCGGTGCCGTTGATATTGGCGGAGCCCAACAAGGTCAGGTTCTCCAGGTTGTCACCCAGGGTGTAATCGATCGTCGACATGACGGTATCGATTTCTGTCAGCGAAAAATTTTGCTCAATGACCTTGTCGCCGATGTTATCGACATAATAAATATCGTTGCCTGCACCGCCGATCATCGTATCGGCGCCTGTCCCACCATTGAGGATGTTGTTGCCGTTGTTGCCGGTCAGGGTGTTGTCCAGGTCATTGCCGGTCAGATTCAGTGAGGCGTTGCCCAAGAGCAGACCGTCTTCGACGTTGGCTGCCAGGGTATAGCTCGCGGAGGCCTTGACCAGATCATGACCTTCGCCAGTCGCCTCAACGATGATGTCGGCAGCGTTATCGACGGTGTAGATGTCGTCCCCGGTGCCTCCGACCAGTGTGTCGATACCTGCGCCGCCGTCCAGTTGATCATTGCCGGCGCCACCTTGAAGGGTGTTGTTGTAGGCGTTGCCGACCAGGATGTTGTCCAGGTCGTTGCCGACCACGGTGAAGGCACCAGCACCGGTCAACAGTACGTTTTCAACGTTCTGCAGGCTGGTCTGGTTGAGATCGATGACATTGGTCTGCGGTGTGGCGGCGTAGGTGATGTTCAGGACATCTGAACCCTCGTTCGCGTTTTCAACCAGTAGCGCCAGTTCACCGGCCTGATCGATGTTGTACACGTCATTGCCGGCACCACCGATCATGGTGTCCAGGCCCGCTCCGCCGCTCAGCGAGTTGTTGCCGCTGTTGCCGATGAGGATGTTGTTGAGGTTGTTGCCAACCGCATTGATGTTGTCGGTACCGGTCAGGGTCAGGTTTTCAACGTTGGCCCCCAGCGCAAAACCGACAGAGGAGATGACATTGTCGATCTCGTTTGGCACGGTGCTGGTCTCGATCACCGTATCCATGATGTTGTCGACGTAGTAGGTGTCGTTACCGGCGCCCCCGATCATCGTGTCTGCGCCCACGCCACCGTCCATGATGTTGTTGCCGGCATTGCCGGTCAGCACGTTATTCAGTCCGTTACCGGTCGCGTTCAGGTTGCCCCAGCCGGCCAGCGTGAGATTTTCGAGGTTGTTGCCCAAGGTGTAGCTGATCGACGAAATGACAGTGTCGATGCCTGAACCGGCCGTCGCGAGTTCAACGATGGTATCGCCGACGTTATCGACGTAGTAAGTGTCGTTACCGTTACCCCCGGTCATGGCATCGGCACCCGCCATACCGTTAAGGGTGTTATCCAGATCGTTACCGATCAACGTGTCGTTGAAGGCCGAGCCAACGGCATTTTCGATCTTGGCGCCCATCGCAATACCGAGCCCGTCATTGATGGCGGTATTGCTGTTGAGGTCCATGAATGTTTTGCCGATCTGGCTGTAGGCGCCTTCGTTCAGGTTGATCGAGACGGCAGCCAGCTGATTGCTGCCATCGATGGTGTCATTGCCACCGGCATCCCAAATAGTCTCGAAGATCGACTGGTTGGCGTCCCATTTGTAGACGTTGTCACCGGTCTGCCACTGCATGTTGGCGCCATACAGACTCTGAATCGCGATGATGTCGAGGATCATCGGCGTTGTCGGCTGATAGGAATAGTTGCTGTTGTAACTCATCACCGTGAAGTGAACGTCGTCAAACTGCGGATTGAGCAGAGTCTTGTTGGTTGGGCTGGTATCGAATGGGTGTTTGAGACCCAGTGCATGGCCGATTTCATGCACGAAGGTCATGTAGTCGTAAGTGCCTTTGCCCGGATTCGGATCGTTGGTTTGTGGACCGATCCAGACATCGCCGGCAACCGGCGTGTCGTCAGGGAAATAAGCCCACGCTGCGGTCTTGTTATCCATCAGTCGGTAGCCGCCGAAACGCAGATCACCGACGTTGGTCAGCGCATCGCTGGTCAGCGTGAAATTGAGGTTGGCAACCGCACTCCACGAACCCAATGCAGTGATCACCGCATTTTTCTGACCCGACGTCAGTTCATAGAGCGCATTGTATTCATTGTCAGGGCTGTAATTGGTGACGAAGTACGAGGTACCCGGCGCCATGAAGCTATAGCTCAGGTTGGTTGGCCCAAACGGACTCCAGTTCGATCCCAGCCAGTAAGTGCCGGAAATGAGACTGTCGACAAGAGCATTGCCGGTCAGTGAGGAAGGGAAACTGAAGGAGTAAGTCTTGGGCGTCGGCATAGGGATTTCCTGAATACTATGCGGCCCTTCCTGAATGCGACCGCTACAAAAAAGAAGGCGATTTTGCACCAGAATTTATACATTTGACATCATTGGGCCACTATTTTCTGATTGGTGGCGTCAAATTACTGACCTGGCGTTCTATATCGGCCTGTGCAGTAGAATCCTGAGCTAACGCCCTTTGCCGTCTGTCGAGGATTTTCATGTCAGCTGTAACGTCTTCACTCATCCGCGAAACCTTCCCCGTCGGCCCTTTGCAGTGCAACTGCACCATCATCGGCGACCCGATCACCAAGAAAGCCATTGTCGTCGACCCGGGCGGAAACCCCGATCTGATCATGGCGCGCCTGGATGCGTTGGGTCTGAAAGTGGTGAGCATCATCCACACCCACGCACACCTCGATCACTTTCTCGCTTCCGGGCAGATGAAGGAGAAAACTGGCGCGACCCTGCATCTGCACAAGGAAGATCAATTCCTCTGGGACAACCTGGAGATGCAATGCCAGATGTTCGGCGTGCCTTACGTGCCGGTGCCATCGCCGGATCGCTGGTTGAGCGACGATGAGGAGTTGGCCTGTGGCTGCGGCGTGGCGCTGCATACGCCGGGGCATACGCCAGGTTCCATGAGCTTTTGGTTTTCCGAGGCTAAGCTGTTGATTGCCGGCGACACGCTGTTTCGTCGCGGCGTAGGGCGCACGGATTTGTGGGGCGGCGATCAGGCGACCATTGTCCGCTCAATCAAGCAACGGCTGTACACCCTGGATGAAGACGCCACGGTTGTGACTGGCCATGGTCCGGATACGCGTCTGGGCGATGAAATGCGCGAGAACCCGTTTGTGCGTGCCTAAATATTTTGTCACGGGTTGTCGGCGGAATTTTTCGGCATTGTCATGATCCAACGCCCGCACAGGTCCATTGCCAAATGGCCACCATAGAATGCAAAAGTAGGAGCTTTCCATGTTCACCACGCGTCGTTTGATTATTGTCGCTACTGCCGTGGCCGTGCTGTCCGGCTGCGCCTCGCCCAACCCGTATGACAATCAGGGCCAGGCCGACGGCGGCTCGCAAGGCATGAGCAAAACCGCCAAGTACGGTGGTCTCGGCGCTCTGGCGGGAGCTCTGGCCGGTGCCGCCATCGGTCACGACAATCGTGGCAAGGGCGCGCTGATCGGCGCGGCCGTGGTGGGTGCCTCGGCAGCCGGCTACGGTTACTACGCCGACCAGCAAGAGAAAAAACTGCGCGCGAGCATGGCCAACACCGGTGTTGAAGTGCAGCGCCAGGGCGATCAGATCAAGCTGATCATGCCGGGCAATATCACCTTCGCCACCGACTCGGCGAACATCGCTTCCAGCTTCTACCAGCCGCTGAACAACCTCGCGGGCTCGCTGAAGGAATTCAGCCAGAACCAGATTGAAATCGTCGGCTACACCGACAGCACTGGCAGCCGCCAGCACAACATGGACCTGTCGCAGCGTCGTGCGCAGAGCGTGGCGACCTACCTGACCTCTCAAGGCGTCAGCGGTGCCAATCTGTCGGCGCGTGGTGCCGGTCCGGATAACCCGATCGCCAGCAACGGTGACGTCAATGGCCGGGCGCAGAACCGTCGGGTCGAGGTCAACCTGAAGGCGATTCCGGGGCAGCAGTATGGTGCTCCGCAGCAACAACAGCCGGGCACGGTTCAGCAGTATCCGTAAACGATTGCCCGTATGAAAAAATGCCCGATCCGGTGATCGGGCATTTTTGTTCCTGTAGGAGCTGCGGCACGCTGCGATCTTTTGATCTTGGCGGTTAAATACAAGATCACAAGATCAAAAGATCGCAGCCTCGTTTCACTCGACAGCTCCTGCGGGTTTTGGGGGCTGCCAAGTCATCAGATACAAAAAAGCCCCCGGACACTTCACTGTCCGGGGGCTTTTGTTTGCAGCGAAGGCTGATTACTTCTTCAGACCATAATGCTCATCGAGCATCCCCGGTGCATTCGGGGTTTTCGGTGCGTAGTCGCGCGGCGGCTCTTGATCGCGCGGTGGCGTCAGGCGTTCGCGCGGGGTCTGTACCGCGTCGGCGTGCAGCGCGGCGATCAGGCGTTGACGGGTCTGCTCGTCCAGGGCCAGACGGTTGGCGCCCTCGGCGAGATGATCCTGCACTTCCTGATAGCTCTGGGTCAGTTTCTTGACCAGCGTCGCGGTGCTGTTGAAGTGGGTGACCACTTCGTTTTGATAACTGTCGAAACGCTCCTGGATATCATCCAGTTGACGCTGCGTGCGGCTCGGCGCGGCGCTTGGCACAACGCGCGCGATCAGGAATCCAATGGCGACACCCACAACCAGGGCAAGAGTCGGTAACAACCAAACTAAGAGCGAGTGTTCCACGAGTCCTTCCTCTATAAACGGCTTTGCTTTACGTTAACGGCTCGAACCTGCGCTGTATACCGCGATTCACTCGCAATAGATTGGCACAGACAATTTGCTAGACGAGTCGACCCGATTCGAGGTCACGGAGTTCCTTCCTTGCTGATGCGTGAAACCCCTGTAGTGATTGCCGGCCCAGTCGGCCAAATCGAAGCCTTGTACCTCGACAATGAGCAGCCGCGCGGCATCGCGCTGATCTGCCATCCGAACCCGGTGCAGGGCGGCACCATGCTCAACAAGGTCGTCTCGACCCTGCAGCGCACCGCGCGCGACGCCGGTCTGATCACCTTGCGTTTCAACTATCGTGGCGTCGGCGCCAGCGAAGGTTCGCACGACATGGGCACCGGTGAAGTCGACGATGCCCAGGCGGCTGCGGCATGGCTGCGGGAAAAACACCCGGATCTGCCGCTGACCCTGTTCGGTTTCTCCTTTGGCGGATTTGTTGCAGCAAGTCTCGGCGGTCGTCTCGAAGCGCAGGGCGTACAGCTCAAGCACCTGTTCATGGTCGCCCCGGCGGTCATGCGTCTTGGCGAGCAGGATCAACTGCCGCAACACGGCGAACTCACCGTGATCCAGCCGGAAACCGACGAAGTCATCGATCCGCAGCTGGTTTACGACTGGTCGGAAAAACTCCAGCGCCCCCATGAGCTGTTGAAAGTGGCAGAATGCGGACACTTTTTTCATGGCAAGCTGACCGATCTCAAGGATCTGCTCCTGCCGCGTCTCTCGAATTGATTGCAGTCTGACAAGCGATTACCCATGACGAACCGTACCCGTATCCTCACCGGCATCACCACCACCGGCACCCCGCACCTGGGCAACTACGCCGGCGCCATCCGCCCGGCGATCCTTGCCAGCCGTGACAGCAATGCCGATTCGTTCTACTTCCTGGCCGACTACCACGCCCTGATCAAATGCGATGACCCGCTGCGCATCCAGCGCTCGCGTCTGGAAATCGCCGCGACCTGGCTGGCCGGTGGGCTCGATGTCGACCGCGTGACGTTCTACCGCCAGTCCGACATCCCGGAAATCCCTGAACTGACCTGGCTGCTGACCTGCGTTGCCGCCAAGGGCCTGCTCAACCGTGCGCACGCCTACAAGGCGTCGGTGGACAAGAACGTCGAAACCGGTGAAGACCCGGACGCTGGCATCACCATGGGCCTCTACAGCTACCCGGTGCTGATGGCCGCGGACATCCTGATGTTCAACGCGCACAAAGTGCCGGTCGGTCGTGACCAGATCCAGCACGTGGAAATGGCCCGTGATATCGGCCAGCGCTTCAACCACTTGTTCGGTCAGGGCAAAGAATTCTTCACCATGCCCGAAGCGCTGATCGAAGAAAGCGTGGCGACATTGCCAGGCCTCGACGGTCGCAAGATGTCGAAGAGCTACGACAACACCATCCCGTTGTTCTCCAGCGCCAAAGAAATGAAGGACGCGATTTCGCGGATCGTTACTGACTCGAAAGCGCCAGGTGAAGCCAAGGATCCGGACAACTCGCACCTGTTCACCCTGTTCCAGGCGTTCGCCACGCCAGCGCAGGCTGACGAATTCCGCAGCGAACTGCTCGGTGGTCTGGGTTGGGGCGAGGCGAAGAACCGTCTGTTCCAGTTGCTCGACAACGATCTCGGCGAAGCGCGCGACAAGTATCACCAGTTGATCGAGCGCCCGGCTGATCTGGAAGACATTCTGCAAATCGGCGCCAAGAAGGCCCGTGCTGTGGCGACGCCGTTCCTCAACGAACTGCGCGAAGCGGTTGGCCTGCGTTCGTTCGTCAATCAAGTTCAGGTTGCCGCAACCACCAAGAAGAAAGCTGCAAAAGCCGCACGCTTCGTCAGCTTCCGTGAAGACGACGGCAGCTTCCGCTTCCGTCTGCTGGCGGCCGATGGTGAGCAATTGCTGTTGTCGCGCAACTTCGCCGACGGTAAAACCGCAGGGCAAGTGACCAAACAACTGCAGTCCGGCCAACCGCTGGACGTGCGCAGCGAAGACCTGAGTTTCAGCGTCTGGCTGGAAGGCGAGTGTGTCGGCGACAGCCCGGCGTTCGCCGACGCTGTTGCGCGGGACGCGGCCATCGAGGCGTTGCGCATTGCGCTGACCCCGGTTCAGGACTAATCGGCGGCACGGTCCGACCAAGGGCCGATTGCCATTCCCACGGGCCGTCGCTACAGTGACGGCCCGTTTTTGTTGCCTTGCTAACGAATTATGACGCCCCTAGAACGATACCAAGCTGATCTGAAACGCCCGGACTTCTTCCATGACGCCGCGCAGGAAACTGCTGTGCGTCATTTGCAGCGTCTGTACGACGATCTGATCGCGGCTGATCAGAACAAGCCAGGTCTGCTGAGCAAACTGTTTGGCAAAAAGGATCAGACGCCGGTCAAGGGTCTGTATTTCTGGGGCGGCGTAGGTCGCGGCAAAACTTACCTGGTCGACACCTTCTTCGAAGCGCTGCCGTTCAAGGAAAAGACCCGCACCCACTTCCACCGCTTCATGAAGCGCGTGCACGAAGAGATGAAGACCCTCGGCGGCGAGAAAAACCCGCTGACCATCATTGCCAAGCGTTTCTCCGACGAGTCGCGGGTGATCTGCTTCGATGAATTCTTTGTTTCCGACATCACCGACGCAATGATCCTCGGCACGTTGATGGAAGAACTGTTCAAAAATGGCGTGACCCTGGTCGCGACCTCGAACATCGTCCCGGACGGACTGTACAAGGACGGCCTGCAACGCGCGCGTTTCCTGCCGGCCATCGCGCTGATCAAGCAGAACACCGAGATCGTCAACGTCGACAGCGGTGTCGACTACCGTCTGCGTCACCTCGAACAAGCGGAGCTGTTCCACTTCCCGCTCGACGAAGCGTCCCACGAAAGCCTGCGCAAGAGCTTCCGCGCGCTGACGCCGGAGTGCACTGCGGCGGTCGAGAACGATGTGCTGATCATCGAAAACCGTGAGATTCGTGCCCTGCGCACTTGTGATGACGTGGCCTGGTTCGACTTCCGCGAACTGTGCGACGGCCCGCGTAGCCAGAACGATTACATCGAACTGGGCAAAATCTTCCACGCCGTGCTGCTTAGCGGTGTCGAGCAGATGAGCGTCACCACTGACGACATCGCTCGCCGCTTTATCAACATGGTCGACGAGTTCTACGACCGTAACGTCAAGCTGATCATTTCTGCTGAAGTCGAGCTGAAGGATCTGTACACCGGCGGCCGCTTGAATTTCGAATTCCAGCGCACGCTGAGCCGTCTGCTGGAAATGCAATCGCACGAATTCCTGTCGCGGGCGCACAAGCCTTAAGCGGATTTCGGCATAAAAATCCGAATGTACTGTGATCCCTGTGGGAGCTGGCTTGCCAGCGATAGCGGTTCGTCAGAGAAATAAGTATCACCTGACACGATGCCATCGCTGGCAAGCCAGCTCCCACAGGGTTTGTGTGTGGACAGAGGGTTAGGCAGCCTGTTGGAACTGCTGCCGATACTGGTTCGGCGACAGCTCGGTGTGCTGGCGGAACAACCGCGCAAAGAAGCTCGCGTCGTCGTAACCGACCTCATAACTGATGGTCTTGATGCTCTTGCGGCTACCGGACAACAGGCCCTTGGCCGTCTCGATACGCAGGCGTTGCAGGTAATGCAGGGGCTTGTCGCCAGTCGCAGTCTGGAAGCGACGCATGAAGTTACGAATGCTCATGCCATGCTCGCGCGCCACATCTTCGAAGCGGAATTTGTCGGCGAAGTGCTCTTCAAGCCAATGCTGAATCTGCAGGATGATCACGTCCTGATGCAGCTTCTGCCCGCCAAAACCAATGCGCCCCGGGGAGTAATTGCGCTGCACTTCGTAAAGGATGTCGCGGGCCACGGCCTGGGCGACGTTGGCCCCGCAGAAGCGCTCGATCAGATAAATGTAAAGGTCGCAGGCTGATGTGGTGCCGCCGGCGCAATAGAGATTGTCAGCGTCGGTCAGGTGCTTGTCCTGATTGAGGTGCACCCGGGGGAAACGCTCGGCGAAGGCATTGAAGAAACGCCAGTAGGTGGTCGCCTCCTTGCCATTGAGCAATCCGGCCTCGGCCAGCCAGAACACGCCGGTGGCTTCGCCGCACAGTACCGCGCCGCGAGCGTGTTGTTCGCGCAGCCAGGGCAGGATTTGTGGGTAACGGCTGCATAACGTATCGAAGTCATCCCAGAACGCCGGGAGGATGATGATATCGGTGTTTTCCAGACCGCCGTCCACCGGGATGACTACGTCACTGAAGCTTTTCACCGGTTTGCCGTCGGGGCTGACGAGGCGCGTTTCAAACGCCGGCGTCAGGCCGTGGCCCAGTTGCTTGCCGTAACGCAGGCTCGCCACATGGAAAAAATCCTTGGCTTGCATGAGGGTGAAGGCGAAAACCTGGTCGATCGCCAGGATGCTGACGCGCCGCAAGGGCGTGGAGACTTGCTTGGACATAATTCAACTTTTGTTTTGTTTTTATAAGGGAAAGTGGTCACCAGACGGCTGGATCGTCTTATTTTTTGTCGGATGTGTCCAGTGTCCTGTGTCGGAGGGGAGGCATAGTCTCTGAGGGTCATCTCCCTCCAACAAGAAACAAAGGTGCCGCATGATTCCCAGAACCTTGTTCAGCTCCGAGCACGAATTATTTCGCGACAGCGTACGAACCTTCCTCGAAAAAGAGGCCGTGCCGTTCCATGCGCAGTGGGAGAAACAAGGCCACATCGACCGTAATCTGTGGAACAAGGCAGGGGAGGCGGGGATGCTCTGCTCGCATCTGCCGGAGGAATACGGCGGGTTGGGGGCGGACTTTTTGTACAGCGCTGTGGTGATTGAGGAGGTCGGCCGGCTCGGTCTGACCGGCATCGGTTTCTCGCTGCATTCCGATATTGTTGCTCCTTACATCCTGCACTACGGCAGTGAGGCGCTGAAGCATAAGTACCTGCCGAAACTGGTCTCGGGCGAAATGGTCACGGCCATCGCCATGACCGAGCCGGGTGCCGGTTCCGACCTGCAAGGCGTGAAAACCACTGCCGTGCTCGACGGTGACGAATACGTGATCAATGGCTCGAAAACTTTCATCACCAACGGCTTTCTCGCCGATCTGGTGATCGTCGTCGCCAAGACCGATCCCAAGGCCGGCGCCAAGGGCACCAGCCTGTTTCTGGTCGAGGCCAATACGCCGGGCTTCGAAAAGGGCAAACGCCTGGAGAAGGTCGGCATGAAGGCGCAGGACACCTCGGAATTGTTCTTCCAGGACGTGCGCGTGCCCAAGGAAAACCTGCTGGGGCAGGCGGGAGCAGGGTTTGCCTATCTGATGCAGGAGTTGCCGCAGGAACGCCTGACGGTAGCGATTGGCGGGCTGGCCTCAGCGGAAGCGGCGTTGCAGTGGACGCTGGATTACACCCGTGATCGCAAAGCCTTCGGCAAGGCAATTGCCGATTTCCAGAATACCCGTTTCAAGCTAGCCGAGATGGCCACTGAAATTCAGATCGGCCGAGTCTTCGTCGACAAATGTCTGGAACTGCACCTGCAAGGCAAGCTCGATGTGCCGACGGCCGCGATGGCCAAATACTGGGGCACCGACCTGCAATGCAAGGTGCTCGACGAGTGCGTTCAGTTGCATGGCGGTTACGGCTTCATGTGGGAATACCCGGTGGCCCGGGCGTGGGCGGATGCGCGCGTACAGCGGATTTATGCCGGTACCAATGAAATCATGAAAGAGATCATTGCGCGGTCACTCTGATGTTGTGGTGAGGCGGCGGGCGCCTTCGTAGGCAAGCCTTGCTCCTACGGGATTTTGATTCTCTGTAGGAGCAAGGCTTGCCCGCGAAGCTTTTAGCGGCTGATCAAGGCGCTGGGTTCGGATGATCCTTGTGAATCGCCTCAATCCCTTCCAGCACTTCATCGGAAAGCTTCAGATCGAAACTGGCGATGTTGCTGTCCAGTTGCTCAAGCGTCGTCGCGCCAATGATGTTGCTGGTGACGAACGGTTGCTGGGTCACGAACGCCAACGCCATCTGCGCCGGATCAAGGCCGTGCTCACGGGCCAGTGCGACGTAACGGCTGCAGGCTGCTTCCGATTGCGCGTTGAAATAGCGGCTGAAGCGGCTATAGAGGCTCAGGCGGCCTTTCGGCGGACGTGCGCCACCTTCGTACTTGCCTGAGAGGAAACCGAACGCCAGCGGCGAATAAGCGAGCAAGCCGCACTGTTCGCGGATGGCGATTTCCGCCAGGCCCACTTCAAAACTGCGGTTGAGCAGGTTGTACGGGTTCTGGATCGACACCGCGCGCGGCCAGCCACGGGCTTCGGCCAGTGCGAGAAAACGCATGGTGCCCCACGGTGTCTCGTTGGACAGGCCGATGTGGCGGATCTTGCCGGCCTTCACTTGCTCGTCGAGTGCTTCGAGCGTGTCTTCCAGCGGGGTGAGGTTGGCTTCGATCTTGTGCTTGTAGCCCAGTTGTCCGAAAAAGTTGGTGCTGCGTTCCGGCCAGTGCAATTGATACAGGTCGATGTAGTCGGTTTGCAGGCGCTCGAGGCTGGCATCCACTGCGGCGGTGATGTGCTGGCGGTTGTGGCGCAGGTTTTTGTCGCGGATGTAGTCGATGGTGTTGCCCGGGCCGGCGATTTTGCTGGCGAGGATCCAGTCGGCGCGATCACCGCGGCTTTTGAAGTAATTGCCGATGTAGCGCTCGGTGGTGGCGTAGGTTTCGGCTTTCGGCGGCACCGGGTACATCTCGGCGGTGTCGATGAAATTGATCCCGGCTTCCTTGGCGCGTTCGATCTGCGCGAAGGCTTCAGCTTCAGTGTTTTGCTCGCCCCAAGTCATGGTGCCGAGGCAGATTGCACTCACGTTCAGGTCGGTACGGCCTAGCTGGCGATAGTCCATCGGGTGCTCCTTGGGCAAAACAATCATAAAAGCAGGTTGAAATATTTTTCGCAATCTGCATAATTGCCGACCTCTTTCTGCAGTGGAAGTGATGCGCCGCCGCCGAAGAATCTTGCCGTTGAACGGACGCGCCGACCCGAGCCCCCGAAAGCGTCTGTATCCGGCTGCCTTTGACTTGTCAAAGTACGCACTATTCAGTAAGATCCGCCGTCTAATTTACAGGGCGGCCCCTGAGGCTATAAAGAATGAAAACTTTTACTGCTAAACCAGAAACAGTAAAGCGCGACTGGTTTGTCGTCGACGCTGCTGGTCAGACCCTGGGTCGTCTGGCCACCGAAATCGCGAGCCGTCTGCGTGGCAAGCACAAGCCTGAGTACACTCCTCACGTTGACACCGGCGACTACATCGTCGTAATCAACGCTGAGCAGATTCGTGTTACCGGTGCTAAAACCACTGACAAAATGTACTACTCCCACTCCGGTTTCCCGGGCGGCATCAAGTCGATCAACTTTGAAAAGCTGATCGCTAAAGCCCCTGAGCGCGTGATCGAGACCGCGGTTAAAGGCATGCTGCCTAAAAACCCACTGGGTCGCGACATGTACCGTAAGCTGAAAGTCTATGCGGGCGCTGCACACCCACATACTGCTCAGCAGCCCCAAGAACTGAAGTTTTAACGGAATAGTACATTATGTCGGCGACTCAAAATTACGGCACTGGCCGTCGCAAGACCGCAACCGCACGCGTTTTCCTGCGTCCGGGTACTGGTAACATCTCCATCAACAACCGTTCGCTGGAAAACTTCTTCGGCCGCGAAACTGCCCGCATGGTAGTTCGCCAGCCGCTGGAGCTGACTGAGACTGTCGAGAAGTTCGACATCTACGTCACCGTGATCGGCGGTGGTGTAAGTGGTCAAGCTGGCGCAATCCGCCACGGCATCACTCGCGCTCTGATGGACTACGACGAAACCCTGCGTGGCGCTCTGCGCAAAGCTGGCTTCGTTACTCGCGACGCCCGTGAAGTTGAACGTAAGAAAGTTGGTCTGCGTAAAGCGCGTAAGCGTCCGCAGTACTCGAAGCGTTAATTCCGCTTCCACGTTCAAAAAGAACGCCCGCCTCCTCACGGAAGCGGGCGTTTTTTTATGCCTGTGATTTATCAAAGAATTGCGCTGCGACAACTTGCCACTTCCGTAGACCCCCTATACTGCAAGGCTTGAGGGTAAGAGCTCCGGGTAATTCCCTTGTCAGAATTGGGGCTTTTCATTACCATTCGGCAAAATTTTTATAAGTAACATTGATTTATTTAGTAGATGCCTGATTTAACAGGCCACAAAAGCTGATGGGAGAGGACTGAATGAGCAATGACGGCGTGAATGCAGGCCGGCGTCGCTTCTTGGTAGCAGCCACATCCGTGGTGGGTGCTGCAGGAGCGGTGGGGGCTGCGGTCCCGTTCGTGGGGTCATGGTTTCCCAGTGCCAAGGCGAAAGCCGCCGGTGCACCGGTGAAAGTGAATGTCAGCAAGATCGAGCCAGGACAGCAGATGATTGCTGAGTGGCGCGGCCAGCCGGTGTTCATTGTCCGCCGTACTGCGGAAATCCTGGGGAATCTCAAGAAGATCGAGGGCCAACTCTCCGATCCAACTTCCAAAAACTCCACGCAACCCACCTATGTCGACCCTGAAGTGCGATCGATCAAGCCAGAAATTCTGCTGCTGATCGGGATCTGCACACACCTGGGTTGCTCACCGACCTTCCGTCCCGAAGTGGCACCTGCGGATCTGGGCAAAGACTGGGTAGGCGGTTATTTCTGCCCTTGCCACGGTTCCCACTACGATCTGGCTGGCCGCGTCTACAAGTCGCAACCTGCGCCTTTGAACCTGCCAGTTCCCCCGCATTCCTATGAGACCGATGACCTGATTGTCATTGGCGTCGATACGGAGAAAGCGTGATGAGCAAGTTCATGGATTGGGTTGATGCGCGCTTCCCCGCGACCAAAATGTGGGAAGACCATCTCAGCAAGTATTACGCGCCAAAAAACTTCAACTTCTTCTATTTCTTCGGCTCGCTGGCGTTGCTGGTGTTGGTCAACCAGATCGTCACCGGCGTCTGGCTGACAATGAGCTACACGCCGTCGGCGGAAGAAGCCTTCGCCTCCGTTGAATACATCATGCGTGACGTCGAGTACGGCTCGATCCTGCGTCTGCTGCACTCGACCGGTGCCTCGGCATTTTTCATCGTGGTTTATCTGCACATGTTCCGTGGTCTGCTCTACGGTTCGTACCAGAAACCGCGTGAGCTGGTCTGGGTCTTCGGCATGCTGATCTACTTGGCGCTGATGGCTGAAGCGTTCATGGGTTACCTGCTGCCATGGGGCCAGATGTCGTACTGGGGTGCCCAGGTGATCATCTCGCTGTTTGGTGCGATTCCGGTCATCGGTAACGACCTGACTCAGTGGATTCGTGGTGACTACCTGATCTCGGGGATCACCCTGAACCGCTTCTTCGCCTTGCACGTTGTGGCGCTGCCGATCGTGATTCTCGGTCTGGTGGTACTGCACATTCTGGCGCTGCACGAAGTCGGCTCGAACAACCCTGATGGCGTCGACATCAAGAAGCACAAAGATGAAAACGGCATCCCGCTGGACGGCATCGCCTTCCACCCGTACTACACCGTGAAAGACATTGTCGGTGTCGTGGTGTTCCTGTTTATCTTCTGCTTTATTGTGTTCTTCTTCCCGGAAATGGGCGGCTACTTCCTCGAAAAACCAAACTTTGAGCAAGCCAACCCGTTCAAGACTCCAGAGCATATTGCGCCGGTCTGGTACTTCACACCGTTCTACGCAATCCTGCGCGCGATCCCGGACAAACTCATGGGCGTTATCGCCATGGGCGCGGCGATTGCGGTGTTGTTTGTGTTGCCGTGGCTGGATCGCAGCCCAGTTAAATCGATGCGCTACAAAGGCTGGATGAGCAAAATCTGGCTGGTGGTGTTCTGCATTTCGTTCGTCATCCTCGGCATTCTCGGTGTGCTTGCGCCGACGCCGGAGCGAACCTTGCTGTCGCAGGTCTGCACCTTCCTGTACTTCGCTTACTTCATTCTGATGCCGTTCTACACCAGGCTCGAGAAGACCAAAAAGGTTCCGGAAAGGGTGACTGGCTGATGAAAAAGTTATTTTTTGCTCTGATTTTTGCTGCGTTGCCTGTCTTGTCGTTCGCTGCTGAACACGGTGGTCCGGAGCTGGAAAAAGTCGACATTGACGTCTCCGATAAAGCGGCCCTGCAGGACGGTGCGCGTACTTTCGCCAACTATTGCATGGGTTGCCACAGTGCCAAGTTCCAGCGTTACGAGCGCGTTGCCGATGACCTCGGTGTGTCGCACGAATTGATGCTGGAGAAGCTGGTGTTCACCGGTGCGAAGATCGGCGATCACATGACCATCGGCATGCAGCCAACCGACGCCAAAACCTGGTTCGGCGCAGCGCCACCAGACCTGACGCTGGTTGCCCGCGTGCGTGGCACTGACTGGCTCTACGGTTACCTGAAGTCGTTCTACGAAGATCCTGCACGCCCTTGGGGTGTGAACAACAAGGTCTTCCCGAACGTCGGCATGCCTAACGTGCTGGTCGGTCTGCAAGGTCGTCAGGTCGTGGGCTGCAAACAGGTGCAGATCGTCGAAGACGGCAAGAAGCAATATGACCCGCTGACCGGCACGCCGCTGACCCATGAAGCGTGCGATCAATTGACCATCGTGCCGAAATCCGGTGCTCTGAACGAAGAGCAGTTCGATGAGAAGGTCAAGAATCTGGTAACCTTCCTGGCTTACTCGGCTAACCCGGTTAAGCTGCAACATCAGCGCATCGGTACTTACGTCTTGCTGTACTTGGCGTTCTTCTTTGTGTTCGCCTACCTGCTCAAGCGTGAATACTGGAAAGACGTGCACTGATACGCTTCAAGCATTGCTGTTAATCGCGCGCGCCCAAGGGCGCCTCCGACAACGCAACGTCTGGCTAGCCAGGCATTGCGGGAGGCGCCCTCTGGGCGCGCGCGTTTTTCCGGTTCCGACAAATTCAACAAGCGAGGAGGATCGCCATGGGCGTGACCAATCGGTTGGCCTGTTACTCCGACCCCGCCGACCACTATTCCCACCGAGTGCGCATCGTGCTTGCAGAGAAGGGTGTCAGCGCCGAAATCATTTATGTGGAGGCTGGTCGTCAGCCGCCTAAACTGATTGAGGTGAACCCTTACGGAAGTCTGCCCACGCTGGTCGATCGTGACCTGGCGTTGTGGGAGTCGACCGTGGTGATGGAATATCTGGATGAGCGTTACCCGCACCCGCCCTTGATGCCGGTTTATCCGGTGGCGCGTGCCAACAGCCGTTTGCTGATTCACCGTATTCAGCGCGACTGGTGTGGGCTGGTGGATCTGATTCTGGATCCGAAAAGCAAGGAGGCTGCGCGGGTCGTGGCGCGTAAGGAATTGCGCGAAAGCCTGACTGGCGTGTCGCCGCTGTTTGCCGACAAGCCGTTTTTCCTCAGTGAGGAACAAAGTCTGGTGGATTGCTGCCTATTGCCAATACTCTGGCGTTTGCCGATTCTGGGTATTGAACTGCCGCGGCCAGCCAAGCCGCTGCTTGATTATATGGAGCGCTCGTTTGCGCGTGAGGCATTCCAGGCGAGTCTGTCTGGTGTCGAACGCGATATGCGCTAAGGCTTAAGGAGCCGCTATGAACTCCAGTCGACCTTATCTGGTCCGCGCGCTCTACGAGTGGATTGTTGATAACGATTGCACCCCGCACATGCTGGTCAATTCCGAATACCCGGCGGTGCAAGTGCCGCAGGGTTTTGCCAGTGACGGGCAGATTGTCCTGAACATCTCGCCAAGTGCCGTACGGCACTTGCACATGGACAACGACGTGGTGACCTTTGAAGGTCGCTTCGGTGGTGTTCCACACAGCTTGTACGTGCCGATCAGTGCGATTCTGGGTATCTACGCCCGGGAGAATGGTCAGGGCATGGTGTTTGATCTCGAGTCGCCGATGGATGACGAGGAAGAGATCGAGTCGGATGACGACTTGCCGCCACCGGACAGCGAGCCACCGCGCCCTAGCGGCCGGCCAAGCTTGAAAGTGGTGAAATAAAAAAAGGCGATCCGGATGGATCGCCTTTTTCATGCGCGTCTCAAAACTGCATGCGCATCTTAAAACTCCACATACATCTCAAAACTGTAGGAGCTGCCGAAGGCTCGGGCCGCGATCGGACGATCTTTTGATCCTGATCTTTTAAAGCAAGATCAAAAGATCGCAGCCTTCGGCAGCTCCTACGCAGAGATGTGTATCAGTCGATGTATTCGAAGAGTTTGACGATTTTCTGTACGCCGGAAACTCCTTGCACCAGGTTGGTCGCCTGGGTGGCTTCCTGTTTGGTCAGCAGGCCCAGCAGATAGACGATACCGTTCTCGGTCACTACCTTGATGCGCGAGCCGGGAATGCTGGCGTCAGTGAGCATCTGCGTCTTGATCTTGGAGGTCAGCCAGGTGTCATTCTGGCGAGCCAGGAAACCGGACGGCGGAATGACCTGCAGTTCGTTGTGCACGGTTTTTACCCGCTGAACGGCAGCTGCCGCCTGCTCAGCCTTGGCTTTCAGGTCTGCGCGCGGCGTTTGACCGGCCAGTAGCACGACGCCGTTGAAGCTGGTGACGACGATGTGCGAATCGTTGTCCAGAGCCGGGTCGGCCTTCGCCACGTTCACACCCACTTTGGTTTCGATCAGCGAGTCGTCGATCTTGCTGCCGAAGGTGCGCGTGCCACGGTCGTCGTCGATCGGTGCTTCACGGCTGGCGTTCACCACCGAGGTGCAGCCGCTGATGCCGAGGCACAGGGTCAAGGCCAGAAGGCCAAGGCGATTAGGGGTCATTCTTCACTCCCGAACAGTTGGCTGTCGATCAGATCGCAGAGGCAATGGATCGCCAGCAAGTGGACTTCTTGAATACGTGCAGTGACATTGGCCGGTACGCGAATCTCGACGTCCTCGGGCAACAGCAGCGACGCCATGCCGCCGCCATCGCGTCCGGTCATAGCTACGACAATCATTTCGCGATCATGTGCGGCCTGGATCGCTTGAATAATGTTCGCCGAGTTGCCGCTGGTCGAAATCGCCAGCAGGACATCGCCTGGCTGACCGAGTGCGCGGATCTGCTTGGAGAACACTTCGTTGTAGCTGTAGTCGTTGGCGATCGAGGTGATCGTCGACGTGTCGGTGGTCAGGGCGATGGCCGGCAGGCTCGGGCGCTCGCGCTCGAAGCGGTTGAGCAGCTCCGAAGAGAAGTGCTGGGCGTCACCGGCCGAGCCACCGTTGCCGCACGAAAGCATTTTGCCTTCGTTGAGCAGGGCGTTGACCATGATCTGGCTGGCTTGCTCGATGTGCGGTGCAAGTACGTCCATCGCCTGTTGCTTGGTGTCGATACTGGCCTGGAAAAGCTGGCGAATTCGGGATTGCATGTCCATCTGTGTGACCTTAAGTAGCGCGGCTGTTCGGCACATGAATGTGCAGCCCGCAAAGCAAAGAGCAAAATTTGTCGGTGGGATTGTCCGGGTCGCAACGCCGACGATCAACTGTCGAAAGCATTCTGCAACCAGTTCAGCTGATCCGGATGGCTGTCGATGGCCACCACGTCGAAGCGGCAGGGGGAGTTGGCCCAACGCGACTCGCGCTGAAGAAAATACTGTGCGGCGAAAATCAGTTTCTGCTGCTTGCGCTCATCGATGCTAGCGAGCGCGCCACCCCATTGGGTGTTTTTTCTGTAACGAACTTCAACGAATACTACTGTATCGCCATCAAGCATGACCAGATCAAGCTCGCCACGTTTGCAAAACCAGTTCTGCGCCAACAGGCGCAGACCTTGTTGTTGCAGATGCTCGAGCGCCCGGCGCTCGGCATCTTTACCGCTTTGCGAGCGTGACCTGTCAGGCATCAGCGCTGGGTGTCCGGCAGGCGTTGAACCTGGCCGCTGACGAACTGCGCCCAAGGCAACTGCCGCACAACACGCTGGGTCGGGGTCATGCCGAGGCTGCCCGACTCACCGTCGATGCGGCTGTCCGGCAGGGCCTTGAGCTGGCCCAGGCGTGGCGCCAGACGATAGGCATCAACGCCCATCGCGTACAGGCGGCCGAGGCTGCCCGCTGCTTGCGGCCATTGTGCAACCACTTGCTGGCGCAGTGGATCGCTGTTGTCCAGCAACCATGGGGTTTCGCAGAAGCGAATGCCGTTCATGTCGTTGTACTGATTCACGTCGCCGCTGGCGCTGTAAACGTGCGAGGTCGCGTAAACCGGAACATCACCGGCGTACTGGAAGTTCAGGGTCGGCTTGATCTGCTGCGCTTGTTGCGGCGTTGCGGCAAGGAAGATGAATTCGATGTCCTGACGACGCGAAGGCTGTGCTGCTACGTTGGTACCGGCAGCATTTTGCAGGCTTTTGGCGCGGGCTTCGCTCTGACGCAACTGGAACATCTCGGCGATCTGCTGAGCCAGTTGCACCGGCTGATCAACGCGCTCAATGGCAATGATGCTGCCGCCGTTAGCCTGCCAGTCCTGGCTGAAAGCACGCAGTACGCGGTCGCCCCATTCGCCTTTCGGCACCATGATGGCGGCGCGATGCAGACCGTCGGCACGGGCGCGGCGCGAGACTTCGCGAGCTTCGTCTTCAGCGGCCAGACCAAACTGGAACAGTTGCGCCGGGCCTTGATCGCCTTCGCTGTAGTTCAGCGCGAGTGTGGTGATCGGCAGTTGTGGGCGAGTGCTCAATTGTTTGACCAGTGGTTTTTCCAGCGGGCCGACGACCAGTTGCACGCCGTCAGCCTGAGCCTTGCGGTAGAACTCATCTATCGAGGTCAGCTTGGAGCTGTCGTAGAAGACGATGGCGGGTGGCTTCTGCCCGGCCTGTTGCGCCTGGTAGTGCGCCGCCATGAAACCTTCACGCAGTGCTTTGCCGACCGCTGCCAACTGGCCGTCTTGCGGCAGCAGCAGGGCGATTTTGCTCAGTGGCTGGCTGGCCAGTTCCTTGAGTTTGGTCAGTGGCAGCGGCAGATTGATCGCGGCCGGGTGTTTTGGATTCTGTGCGCGCCAGGTGTCGATCGCGGCTTGCTGCTGTTCCAGCGTGCCGGCGGATTTCACGGCCAGTGCCAGACCCATCCAGCCGCCGAGATCGTCGGTGGTGTTAGGTTGCAACTGGTCGGTCGGCAGCGAGCCAATCAGTGTCCAGATGGCTTCGTGGTTCTTGCTCGCGGCTTCGCCTTGCAGCATCGGTGCGATGAACACGCGTTCGCGCGCGGCGGCGAGGGTCTGACCGTCGGCTTCAAGGGCGCGGGCGTGAACGGTGCCGGTGCGCACTTGTTGCTCTTCAGGCATTTCACCCAAGTGCTGCAGGCTTGGATGGCTCAGGGCAGTCAGCGCAGCTTTCGGCTGATTGCGCGTCATCGCCAGTTCAGCATTCAAGGTGCTGGCAAAAATCTGCTGGCCGGGCTTGAGTTGCTCCATCGGCACTTGTTGCAGGATTTGCGCGGACTGTCCGGCATTACCTTGGCGATAAGCCAGGTCCGCCGCGCTCAGGCGCAGCAGGGCAGCTTTTTCCGGGGTTTTCGCCTGGGTAGCCTGTTCGAGCAGTTGCTCGATGCTGGCATCCGGAGTCCGTGGAAGTTCGCCAAGGCTGGAGGAAGGGGAGCTGGCACAAGCCGCCAACAAGGCAGCGAGGCAGAGGGCAGTGAACAGCCGCAGGCAAGCGATCATGTAAGTGTTCCTGATACTCGATCAAATTAGCGTCGAATTGTACCCAAGCACTGGCCGGGGCGCGATGTTAGTGGCGTGAAACGGGCAATTTAGCTGGAGTAAATGTTGCGACAGCACACAACTGCGGGCAAAACCGGGTTTGGCTCAGGCGTATCGCCCGTCGCGCGACGCGCTACAATGCCCGCTTTTACCGAACACGAGGTGTGCGCTTTGACTGCTCCAGGTCCTTTGAATTCCGCTGCTGGCTCGCTTTATGTGGTGGCGACGCCCATCGGCAACCTGGACGACATCAGCGCCCGGGCACTGAAAATCCTGCGTGAAGTGGCGCTGATCGCTGCCGAAGACACCCGTCACTCGGCGCGCCTGATGCAGCACTTCGGTATTTCCACGCCGCTGGCCGCTTGTCACGAACACAATGAACGAGATGAAGGTAGCCGCTTTATTACCCGTCTGCTCGCGGGCGATAACGTCGCGCTGATTTCCGATGCCGGCACGCCGCTGATTTCCGATCCGGGTTATCACCTGGTCCGACAGGCGCGTGCTGCCGGGATCAATGTGGTGCCGGTGCCAGGTGCCTGTGCGCTGATTGCAGCGCTGTCGGCGGCGGGGCTGCCGTCCGACCGTTTTATCTTTGAAGGTTTCCTGCCGGCCAAATCGGTGGGGCGCAAGGCGCGCCTTGAGGCAGTTAAAGAAGAGCCGCGCACGTTGATTTTTTACGAGGCGCCGCACCGCATTCTTGAGTGTCTGCAGGATATGGAAGCGGTGTTTGGGGGTGAGCGTCAGGCCTTGCTCGCCCGTGAAATCACCAAGACCTTCGAGACGTTGAAAGGCTTGCCGCTGGCCGAGTTGCGCGCATTTGTTGAATCCGACAGTAATCAGCAGCGTGGCGAGTGCGTCGTGCTGGTCGCGGGCTGGACCGCGCCGGAGTCTGAAGACGCCGTCAGCAGCGAGGCGATGCGCATCCTCAATCTGTTGCTCGAAGAGATGCCGCTCAAGCGTGCCGCGGCCTTGGCTGCGCAGATCACTGGCGAGCGCAAAAACGTGCTGTATCAGGTCGCGCTGGATAAACAGAAGGGCGAGTAACCCGTCGATCGGACAGGTTTTGCGGCTATTAGCGCTTGTTCTTCGGGCGCTCTGCCGTTAACCTTCGCGGCGGAGAGTCGATCGGACAGTCGCTGCCCTCTATGAAAATTAGGGGGGGGAGGAAAGTCCGGGCTCCATAGGGCGAAGTGCCAGGTAATGCCTGGGAGGCGTGAGCCTACGGAAAGTGCCACAGAAAATAACCGCCTAAGCGCTTCGGCGCCGGTAAGGGT
Organism: Pseudomonas sp. PB103; assembly: GCF_009764635.1. NCBI lineage: Bacteria > Pseudomonadati > Pseudomonadota > Gammaproteobacteria > Pseudomonadales > Pseudomonadaceae > Pseudomonas > Pseudomonas sp. PB103. Next base: position 22,250 of record NZ_RWIL01000089.1, read on the forward strand.
GAAAAGGTGCGGTAAGAGCGCACCGCACGTCTGGCAACAGTTCGTGGCTAGGTAAACCCCACTTGGAGCAAGACCAAATAGGGTCCCAAGGCGTGGCCCGCGCTGGGACCGGGTAGGTTGCTAAAGATGTCCAGTGATGGCCATCGTAGACGAATGACTGTTCAAGACAGAACCCGGCTTACAGATCGACTCTCCACCTTTTTCTTTCCCTGCTTGAATCATTGGCAACAGGGCTGTGTAATATCAGCAGGCCTGTTCTGAAAGTTCGGCAGCGGCACGCGCAGTAATAGCCATTTCCCACCTCGCTTCAATCAACAGCAGAAGCGCTTTTGTAATACCGAAAAAATCTTACTCTTAACAAATTACTTTAACTTTCGAGCGCAGCTATCAGTGCTGCATCAAGTTATAGGTCCAAAGTCAGCGCCAGATTGTCGTTACTCCTTCTTTTATGCTCCTAAATCTCCGTTCTGTAAGGGTTTTCCTTTAATCCGCGCCTTGACGGTGTGGTGGGCGCATTCCTATAGTGTGCGCAAGTGGCGGAAAGTGGCATGAAGTGGGTTTTTTGAGCTCAAAACGATAAAAATTGGAGAAACGCAGACGTGTTTCGCGGAGCTAACGCTATCAGTCTCGATGCAAAGGGCCGTCTCGCCATGCCGAGCCGGTACCGTGACGAGCTCGATTCGCGTAGTTCTGGCCAGTTGATCGTCACCATTGATGCCGTTGATCCGTGCCTGTGTGTCTATCCGCTCGACGAGTGGGAAATTATTGAAACCAAGTTGCGCGCACTCCCTTCGCTTCGCGAAGAGAACCGTCGCTTGCAGCGTTTATTGATCGGCAACGCCGTCGACCTCGAGCTCGATGGCAGTGGCCGTTTTCTGGTTCCACCGCGTTTGCGCGAGTACGCCAAGCTGGATAAGCGCGCGATGCTGGTGGGCCAACTGAACAAGTTCCAATTGTGGGACGAGGATGCATGGAACGCGGTATCTGCCGCCGACCTTGCTGCCATTCAACAACCGGGCGCGATGCCTGATGAACTGCGTGATTTGATCCTGTGACTATTGATAGCGGCTTTAACCACATCACCGTACTGCTTGACGAAGCTGTCGAGGCTCTCGCCGTACGTCCTGATGGCTGCTATCTGGACGGCACGTTCGGACGCGGCGGCCACAGCCGACTGATCCTCAGCCAGCTCGGCACCGACGGTCGGCTCATCGGGTTCGACAAAGATCCACAAGCGATTGCCACCGGGCAAACGCTAGCGGCCGAAGACGGCCGCTTTGTCGTTGTGCAGCGCAGCTTTGCCGAACTCGGTTCGGTGGTTGCCGAGCAAGGTCTGAGCGGCAAGGTCAGCGGTATTTTGCTCGACCTCGGCGTGTCTTCGCCGCAGCTCGACGACGCCGAGCGCGGTTTCAGTTTTCTCAATGACGGCCCGCTGGACATGCGCATGGACCCGTCCCGGGGCATCAGCGCTGCAGAATTCGTCAACACCGCGCCGGCTGAGGAAATCGCCCGGGTGTTCAAGGAATACGGCGAAGAACGTTTCTCCGGTCGTATGGCTCGCGCCGTCGCCGAGCGTCGCGACATCAAGCCGTTCGAGCGCACTGCCGACCTGGCTGAAGTGTTGAAAGTCGCCAACCCGGCGTGGGAAAAGGGCAAGAACCCGGCCACCCGTGCATTCCAGGGTTTGCGTATTCACGTCAACAACGAACTGGGCGATCTGGAAGCCGGCCTCGAAGCGGCGCTGGACGCCTTGGAAATTGGCGGTCGCTTGGTCGTGATCAGCTTCCACTCGCTGGAAGACCGCATCGTCAAACTGTTCATGCGCAAGCTGGTGAAAGGCGAAGCCGACAACCTGCCGCGCAACCTGCCGGTTCGCCACGTCGCGTTCGAACCGAAAATCAAAGTCCATGGCAAAGCGCAGACGGCCTCCGACGCCGAACTCAAAGCCAACCCACGTTCCCGTAGCGCTGTCATGCGCGTCGCGGAGAAGCTGCGGTGAGCAAGCTTTTCGCCAAGCCACTGCCCGGCGGCAGCTTTCTGATGCTGCTGCTGTTTATCGGCGTGCTCGTGTCGGCCATCGCCGTGTCGTACAGCGCGCACTGGAACCGGCAGTTGCTCAACACCCTTTACAACGAACTCAGCGTGCGCGACAAGGCGCAGGCCGAGTGGGGCCGTCTGATTCTTGAGCAGAGCACCTGGACCGCGCACAGCCGCATCGAAGTGCTGGCCACCGAACAACTGAAAATGCACATCCCCGGCGCGGCTGACGTGAAGATGGTGGCGCCATGATGAAACTCGAAGGCGCGCTGTTCCCATGGCGTTTCCGCCTGATGGTCGCGCTGCTCGGTGTGATGGTCGCGGCGATCTGCTGGCGCATCATCGACCTGCAAGTGGTTGACCGTGACTTCCTCAAAGGTCAGGGCGACGCGCGCAGTCTGCGTCACATTCCGATTCCGGCTCACCGGGGTCTGATCACCGACCGTAACGGCGAGCCTTTGGCCGTGAGTACTCCGGTGACCACGCTGTGGGCCAACGCCAAGGAAATGCAGACGGCCAAAGAGAAGTGGCCGGCACTCGCCGCCGCGCTGGGCCAGGACCCGAAAGCCCTGACCGAACGCCTCGAAGCCCAGGCCAACAAAGAATTCATCTACCTGGTGCGCGGGCTGACCCCCGAGCAGGGTCAGGCTGTGCTCGATCTGAAAGTGCCGGGCGTCTACGGCATCGAAGAATTCCGCCGGTTCTATCCGGCCGGTGAAGTCACCGCGCACATGGTCGGGTTTACCGACATCGATGACCACGGTCGCGAAGGTGTCGAACTGGCTTATGACGAATGGCTCGCCGGGGTGCCGGGCAAACGACAGGTCATCAAGGATCGGCGCGGACGGCTGATCAAGGATGTCCAGGTCACCAAAAACGCCAAGGCCGGCAAGCCCTTGGCGTTGTCCATTGACCTGCGTCTGCAATATCTGGCCAACCGCGAACTGCGTAACGCGATCATCGAGAACGGCGCCAAGGCCGGCAGTCTGGTGATCATGGACGTCAAGACCGGTGAGATTCTGGCCATGGTCAACCAGCCGACCTACAACCCGAACAACCGTCGCAACCTGCAACCGGCGATGATGCGTAACCGCGCGATGATCGACGTGTTCGAACCGGGTTCGACCATGAAAGCCATCTCGATGGCTGCCGCAATCGAAACCGGCCGCTGGAAACCGAGCGACACCGTCGAGGTGTATCCGGGCTCCCTGCAGATCGGCAAATACACGATCAAGGACGTTTCCAAAAGCGAAGGTCCGGTACTCGATCTGACCGGCATTCTGATCAATTCCAGTAACGTCGGCATGAGTAAGGTCGCGTTCGATATCGGCGGCGAAACGATTTTCCGCCTCGCGCAGAAAGTCGGCCTCGGCCAGGACACCGGCCTTGGATTCCCGGGCGAACGTGTCGGCAACCTGCCGAACTACCGTGATTGGCGCAAGGCTGAAACTGCAACGCTGTCGTACGGCTACGGTATTTCGGTGACCGCGATTCAGCTCGTTCACGCGTTCTCGGCGCTGGCTAACAACGGTCGTCTCGCGCCGCTGACCCTGATCAAAACCGACAAGCCACCGCAGACCACCCAAGTGCTGCCGGAAGCCGTGGCGAAAACCATGCAAGGCATGCTCACCCAAGTGATCGAGGCGCCGCGCGGTGTATTCCGTGCGCAGGTGCCGGCGTATCACGTGGCGGGCAAGTCGGGTACTGCACGTAAAACGTCGGTCGGCACCAAGGGCTACGCCGAGAACTCGTACCGCTCGCTGTTCGCCGGCTTCGGCCCGATGAGCGATCCGCGTTACGCCATTGTTGTGGTGATCGACGAACCGTCCAAGGCCGGCTACTTCGGTGGTCTGGTATCGGCGCCAGTGTTCAGCCGTGTGATGTCCGGCACCCTGCGTCTGATGAACGTGACCCCGGACAATCTGCCGGCGACACAACAGGCCAACGCCACCCCGGTCATACCGCTGAAAGCCAATGGAGGGCGCGGCTGATGTCATTAAGTCTGAACAAGATATTCCCCCACGCCGGCCACGATCTGTTGATCCGTGAATTGGCGCTGGACAGCCGTAACGTACGCGCTGGCGATCTGTTCCTCGCCGTGCCGGGCGGCAAATTTGATGGCCGTGCGCACATCGCTGATGCACTGCAACGCGGTGCTGCCGCTGTAGCTTATGAAGTCGAAGGCGCCACTGTGCTGCCGATCACCGACGTGCCGCTGATCCCGGTCAAAGGCCTGGCTGCGCAGCTGTCGGACATCGCCGGGCGTTTTTATGGCGAGCCAAGTCATCACCTGAACCTCGTGGGTGTCACCGGCACCAACGGCAAGACCAGCGTGACCCAATTGGTTGCGCAGGCGCTGGATCTGCTCGGCCAGCATTGCGGCATCGTCGGCACCCTCGGTTCCGGCTTCTATGGCGCGCTGCAGAGCGGTCTGCACACCACGCCGAATCCGATCGCCGTGCAAGCGACCCTGGGCGACCTGAAAAAGGCCGGTGCCAAAGCCGTGGCCATGGAAGTGTCGTCCCATGGTCTGGATCAGGGCCGCGTTACTGCCTTGGCATTCGACGTGGCGGTGATGACCAACCTGTCCCGCGATCATCTGGATTATCACGGCACCATGGAGGCGTACGCCGAGGCCAAGGCCAAGCTGTTCGCCTGGAATGATCTGAAGTGCCGCGTGGTCAACCTCGACGACGATTTCGGCCGGCAACTGGCCGCTGAAAAACGTGAGTCGCGCTTGATTACCTACAGCATGCTCGACAGCAGCGCCTATCTGTATTGCCGCGAAGCACAGTTCGACGACCACGGCGTGCGCGCCACGCTGGTCACGCCGCAGGGCGAACATCATCTGCGCAGCACCTTGCTCGGTCGCTTCAACCTGAGCAACGTACTCGCTGCGGTCGGCGCCTTGCTCGGTCTGGATTACGCGCTCGACGAAATTCTCAAAGTGTTGCCGAAACTCGAAGGCCCGGCCGGACGCATGCAGCGTCTGGGCGGTGGTACGCAGCCGTTGGTGGTCGTCGATTACGCCCACACCCCGGATGCGCTGGAAAAAGTCCTGAGCGCATTGCGCCCGCACGTCAAAGGTCAACTGCTGTGCCTGTTCGGCTGCGGCGGCGACCGTGATCGCGGCAAGCGTCCGTTGATGGCCGAAGTGGTTGAGCGTCTGGCTGATCAAGTGTTGGTCACCGACGACAACCCGCGCACCGAAGATCCTGCGGTGATTTTCGATGACATCCGCGCCGGTTTCACGGCGGTGGATAAAGTCACCTTCGTCGCCGGCCGTGGTCAGGCGATTGCTCAACTGATCGCCGGCGCGTCCGCCGATGACGTGATTGTCCTGGCCGGTAAAGGTCACGAGGACTATCAGGAAATCAACGGCGAACGCCATGCCTTCTCTGATCTGGTCGAGGCCGATCACGCCCTGACCGCTTGGGAGGTGGCCCATGCTTAAGGCCCTCAAACTCAGCGAGCTGACCAATGCGCTCGATGCGCGTTTGATCGCTGCTGATGCCAGTTTCGACGGCGTCAGCATCGACAGTCGTGCGATCCAGCCAGGCCAACTGTTTATTGCGTTGACCGGCCCGCGCTTCGACGGTCATGACTATTTGAACGACGTCGCCGCCAAAGGCGCGGTGGCTGCGTTGGTCGAGCGCGAAGTCGCCGACAGCACGCTGCCGCAACTGCTGGTCAAAGACACCCGTCAGGCTCTCGGCCAGTTGGGCGCGCTGAACCGCGCTGCTTTCACTCAGCCAGTCGCCGCGATCACCGGTTCCAGCGGCAAGACCACCGTCAAGGAGATGCTCGCGAGCATCCTGCGCACGCGCGGCCCGGTGCTGGCGACCCGTGGCAATCTGAACAATGACCTCGGCGCACCGCTGACCCTGCTCGAACTGGCCCCGGAACATACCTCGGCGGTCATCGAACTGGGCGCCTCGCGTCTGGGTGAAATCGCTTACACCGTCGGCCTGACCAAGCCGCACGTAGCGATCCTGAACAATGCCGGCACCGCGCACGTCGGTGAGTTTGGCGGGCCGGAAAAAATCGTCGAAGCCAAAGGCGAAATCATCGACGGTCTGGCGGCTGATGGCATCGCCGTGCTCAACCTCGATGACAAGGCCTTCGGCATCTGGAAGACCCGAGCCGGCGCGCGCAAAGTGCTGACTTTCGCCCTGAGCAACACTCAGGCGGATTTTTACGCCAGCGACCTGACCACTGATGCCCGTGGTTGCCCGGCCTTCAATCTGCACACACCTGAAGGTGTCGAGCGCGTTCAGTTGAACCTGCTCGGCGTCCACAACGTCGCCAATTCCATGGCCGCCGCCGCTGCCGCTCACGCCTTGGGCGTGTCGCTGTTCGGCATTGCCACCGGGCTTGGCGCCGTGCAACCGGTCAAGGGTCGCACCGTCGCGCAACTGGCGAAAAACGGTATGCGCGTGATCGATGACACTTACAACGCAAACCCCACCTCAATGTGCGCGGCCGTTGATATACTCGCCGGCTTTTCCGGCCGCACCGTCCTGGTGCTCGGAGATATCGGCGAGTTGGGCGATTGGGCGGAGCAGGGGCACCGCGACGTGGGCGAGTACGCCCGGGGCAAGGTTTCCGTGCTTTACGCTGTCGGGCCAAACATGGTTCACGCCGTGAACGCATTCGGTGAACAGGCGCATCACTTCGGCACGCAAGCCGAGCTGATCCAGGCCCTCGACGCCGAGCAGGACACAAACACCACTATTTTGATCAAGGGTTCGCGCAGTGCAGCGATGGAAAACATCGTTGCGGCTCTGTGCGGGTCCAGTCTGGAGAAACATTAATGCTGCTGCTGCTAGCGGAGTATCTGCAACAGTTCTACAAAGGCTTCGCGGTCTTTCAGTACCTGACCCTGCGCGGGATCCTCGGTGTGCTGACCGCGCTGGTTTTGTCGCTGTGCTATGGCCCGTGGATGATCCGCACCCTGCAGAACCGTCAGATCGGTCAATCCGTGCGTAACGACGGCCCGCAATCGCACCTGTCCAAGTCGGGTACACCGACCATGGGCGGCGCACTGATTCTGTCTTCGATCGGCGTCAGCACCTTGCTCTGGGCTGACCTGAGCAACCGCTACGTCTGGACTGTGTTGCTGGTGACCCTGCTGTTCGGCGCCATCGGCTGGGTCGACGATTACCGTAAAGTCATCGAGAAGAACTCACGTGGCCTGCCGAGCCGCTGGAAGTATTTCTGGCAGTCGGTGTTCGGCCTCGGCGCAGCGATCTTCCTTTATATGACCGCATCCACCCCGGTGGAAACCACGCTGATCCTGCCGATGCTCAAGGACTACAGCATTCCGCTGGGCCTCGGTTTCATCGTGCTGACCTACTTCGTGATCGTCGGTTCGAGCAACGCGGTCAACCTGACTGACGGCCTCGACGGTCTGGCAATCATGCCGACCGTGATGGTTGGCGGCGGTCTGGGGATTTTCTGCTACCTGTCGGGTAACGTGAAATTCGCTGAATACCTGCTGATCCCTTATGTACCGGGCGCGGGCGAGCTGATCGTGTTCTGCGGTGCGCTGATCGGTGCCGGTCTGGGCTTCCTCTGGTTCAACACCTACCCGGCGCAAGTGTTCATGGGCGACGTCGGTGCCCTGGCACTCGGCGCGGCACTGGGCACGATCGCGGTGATTGTCCGTCAGGAAATCGTCCTGTTCATCATGGGCGGTGTGTTCGTGATGGAAACCCTGTCAGTCGTCATTCAGGTTGCGTCCTTTAAGCTGACCGGTCGCCGTGTGTTCCGCATGGCACCGATCCACCACCATTTTGAACTCAAGGGCTGGCCCGAGCCGCGCGTGATCGTCCGTTTCTGGATCATCACCGTGATTCTCGTATTGGTCGGCCTTGCCACCCTGAAGCTGAGGTAGAACGAGTGTCTCTGATCGCTTCTGACCACTTCCGCATCGTTGTCGGCCTCGGCAAGAGCGGCATGTCCCTGGTTCGCTTCCTGGCGAACCGGGGCACGTCGTTTGCCGTGGCGGACACGCGGGAAAATCCACCGGAACTGGCCACGCTCAAGCGTGACTATCCGCACGTGGAAGTGCGTTGTGGCGAGCTGGACGTCGAATTCCTCTGCCGTGCCGACGAGCTCTACGTGAGCCCCGGCCTGGCGCTGGCGACCCCGGCCCTGCAAGCCGCTGCGGCCCGTGGCGTGAAACTGTCCGGCGACATCGAGCTGTTCGCGCGTAACGCGCGGGCGCCGATCGTGGCCATCAGCGGTTCCAACGCGAAAAGCACCGTCACCACCCTGGTCGGCGAGATGGCGGCTGCGGCCGGCAAACGCGTCGCCGTCGGCGGCAACCTCGGTACTCCGGCGCTGGATCTGCTCAGCGACGACGTCGAGCTGTACGTGATGGAATTGTCGAGTTTCCAGCTGGAAACCACCGACCAGCTCAACGCCGAAGTGGCGACCGTGCTGAACATCAGCGAAGACCACATGGATCGCTACAGCGGTCTGCCGGCGTACCACCTGGCCAAGCACCGGATCTTCCGGGGTGCCAGGCAGTTCGTGGTCAACCGTCAGGATGCGCTGACCCGTCCGTTGATGGGCGAGGGCCAGCCGTGCTGGACCTTCGGCCTGAGCAAACCGGATTTCAAGGCCTTCGGTATTCGCGAAGAAGATGGCGAGAAGTACCTCGCGTTCGAATTCCAGAACCTGATGCCGGTGCGTGAGCTGAAGATTCGCGGCGCGCATAACCAGTCCAATGCCCTTGCGGCGCTGGCGCTGGGGCATGCCGTGGGCTTGCCGTTCGACGCCATGCTCTCGGCCTTGCGCACCTTTGCCGGTCTCGAACATCGCTGCCAGTGGGTACGTGATCTCGACGGCGTGGCGTACTACAACGATTCCAAAGCCACTAACGTTGGCGCCGCTCTGGCGGCCATCGAAGGCCTCGGTGCGGACATCGACGGCAAGGTCATCCTGATCGCCGGCGGTGATGGCAAGGGTGCCGAATTCAACGATTTGCGTGATCCGGTGGCGGCCAACTGCCGCGCCGTGATCCTCATGGGGCGCGACTCCGACAAGATCGGCGCAGCCATCGGTGATGCCGTGCCATTGATTCGCGCGACCTCGCTGGTCGACGCCGTTGCGCAATGCCGCGCCGCCGCCCAACCGGGTGACGTGGTGCTGCTGTCGCCGGCCTGCGCCAGTTTCGACATGTTCAAGAATTATGAAGACCGTGGTCACCAGTTCGTCCGCGCTGTGGAGGATCTGGCATGAGCCTGTTCAATATCATCAAGCCGTACCCGTCGCCGATCATCACCGGGCGCGGCATCGACCTGGATTTCCCGATGCTTGCCGGTTGCCTGGCGCTGCTTGGTCTCGGGTTGATCATGATCGCCTCGGCGTCCACTGAAGTGGCAGCCGCACAGTCGGGCAGTCCGCTGTATTACATGATCCGCCACCTTATTTATGTGGTGCTGGGCCTGGGCGCGTGTGTCATCACCATGATGATTCCGATCGCCACTTGGCAACGTCTCGGCTGGCTGATGCTGCTCGGTGCGTTCGGCTTGCTGGTGATGGTGATCATTCCCGGCATCGGCCGAGAAGTGAACGGTTCGATGCGCTGGATCGGTTTCAGCTTCTTCAACGTGCAACCGTCTGAAATCGCCAAAGTGTTCGTGGTGATCTACCTCGCCGGTTATCTGGTGCGGCGTCAGAAGGAAGTGCGCGAGAGCTGGATGGGCTTCTTCAAGCCGTTCATCGTGTTGCTGCCGATGGCCGGCCTGTTGCTGATGGAGCCGGACTTCGGTGCCACCGTCGTGATGATGGGTGCTGCGGCGGCGATGCTGTTCCTCGGCGGGGTCGGGCTGTTCCGCTTCTCGCTGATGGTGGTGTTGGCGGTCGGCGCCGTGGTGCTGTTGATTCAGATGCAGCCGTATCGAATGGCGCGTCTGACCAACTTCGCTGACCCGTGGGCTGACCAGTTCGGCGCCGGCTATCAACTGTCGCAAGCCTTGATCGCGTTCGGTCGCGGTGAGTGGCTGGGCGTGGGCTTGGGCAACAGCGTGCAGAAGCAGTTCTACCTGCCGGAAGCGCACACCGACTTCGTGTTCTCGGTATTGGCTGAAGAACTCGGTGCGGTCGGTTCGTTGTGCACCGTCGCGCTGTTCGTGTTCGTGTGTATTCGCGGCATGTACATCGGCTTGTGGGCCGAGAAGGCCAAACAGTTCTTTGCCGCTTATGTGGCTTACGGCCTGTCGTTCCTGTGGATTGGTCAGTTCCTGATCAACATCGGTGTGAACGTCGGTCTGTTGCCAACCAAGGGTCTGACCTTGCCGTTCCTCAGTTACGGCGGTAGCTCGTTGGTGATCTGCTGTGCCTGTCTCGGCTTGTTGCTGAGGATCGAGTGGGAGAGTCGAACCCACCTGGGCAGTGAAGAGATGGAATTCCATGAGAGCGACTTCGCCGAGGAGCCGAATCATGGGCGCTAACGTATTGATCATGGCCGGCGGAACCGGCGGCCACGTGTTCCCGGCGCTGGCCTGTGCCCGCGAGTTTCAGGCGCGTGGCTACACCGTGCACTGGCTCGGCACGCTACGCGGGATCGAGAACGAACTGGTGCCGGCGGCAGGTCTTGAACTGCACCGCATCAACGCTACCGGCCTGCGTGGCAAGGGCAAGCTGTCGCTGCTCAAGGCGCCGTTCATGCTGCTCAAGTCGGTGTGGCAGGCGCGCGCGATCATTCGTCGCTTGAAGCCAGTGTGTGTGGTCGGTTTCGGTGGTTATGTGACTGGCCCTGGCGGCCTCGCCGCGAAACTGGCCGGCGTGCCGGTGATCGTTCACGAGCAGAACGCCGTCGCCGGCACCGCCAATCGGTTGCTGGTGCCGTTCGCCGCCCGAGTGTGTGAAGCGTTCCCCGACACCTTTACTCTGTCGGACACCCGCCGTACCACCGGAAACCCGGTGCGCAGCGAGCTGTTCCTCGACACATCGCGACCAGCCCTGGCCGGTCGCAAAGCGCGTTTGCTGATCCTTGGCGGAAGCCTGGGCGCAGAACCGTTGAACAAATTGCTGCCTGAAGCTCTGGCCCAAGTCGCTGCCGATTTGCGCCCGGAAGTGTTTCATCAGGCCGGCAAAAACCACGATGAAGTGACTGCAGAGCGCTACCGCGCCGCCGGCGTCGATGCGCAGGTGCAGCCGTTCATCAAAGACATGGCCCAAGCCTATGGCTGGGCTGACCTGGTGGTGTGCCGTGCAGGCGCGTTGACCATCAGTGAGCTGGCTGCCGCCGGTCTGCCCTCGATGCTGGTGCCTTTGCCCCACGCGATCGACGATCACCAGACTCGCAACGCCGATTATTTGGCCCGTGAAGGCGCTGCCTTCCTGATGCCGCAAAGAACGACTGGTGCCGCGGACCTTGCCGCGCGCCTGACAGAGGTCTTGATGCAACCGCAACGACTCGAAGATATGGCCCAAGCGGCCCGCCGTCTGGCGAAACCCGATGCCACCCGTAGCGTGGTCGATACCTGTCTGGAGGTGGCCCATGGTTGAGAATCAGAAAGCCATGCCGCAACCGGAAATGCGCCGCATCCGTCGCATCCACTTCGTCGGCATCGGCGGCGTGGGCATGTGCGGTATCGCCGAAGTGTTGTTGAACCTGGGCTATGAAGTGTCCGGTTCCGACCTGAAAGCTTCGCCGGTCACCGAGCGTCTCGAATCGTTCGGCGCACACATCTACATCGGCCACCGCGCCGAGAACGCCGCGACCGCCGATGTACTGGTGGTGTCGAGCGCTGTGAACACCTCCAACCCGGAAGTGGCGACTGCGCTTGAGCGCCGCATTCCAGTGGTGCCGCGTGCGGAAATGCTCGCTGAACTGATGCGCTATCGCCACGGCATCGCCGTCGCCGGTACCCACGGCAAAACCACCACTACCAGCCTGATCGCTTCGGTGTTCGCCGCCGGTGGTCTGGATCCGACCTTCGTCATCGGTGGTCGTCTGAATGCTGCGGGCACCAATGCCCAGCTCGGCACCAGCCGCTACCTGATCGCCGAAGCCGATGAAAGCGATGCGAGCTTCCTGCATCTGCAACCGCTGGTGGCCGTGGTTACCAACATCGACGCCGACCACATGGCGACCTACGACGGCGACTTCAACAAACTGAAGAAAACCTTCGTCGAGTTCCTGCACAACCTGCCGTTCTACGGTTTGGCGGTGATGTGCCTGGACGACCCGGTGGTGCGCGAAATCCTGCCGCTGGTGAAACGTCCGACCGTGACCTACGGCTTCAGCGAAGACGCTGACATCCGCGCGATCAATGTGCGCCAGCAAGGCATGCAGACCTTCTTCACCGTGCTGCGCCCTGACCGCGAGCCGCTGGATGTTTCCGTGAACATGCCGGGCAACCACAACGTGCTCAACTCGCTGGCGACCATCTGCATCGCGTCCGACGAGGGCGTCAGCGATGAAGCCATCGTGCAGGGCCTGTCGGGTTTCCAGGGTGTCGGTCGACGCTTCCAGGTCTACGGCGAACTGCCGGTGGACGGCGGCCACGTGATGCTGGTCGACGACTACGGTCACCACCCCACCGAAGTCGCGGCCGTGATCAAAGCCGTGCGCGGTGGCTGGCCGGAGCGCCGTCTGGTGATGGTCTATCAGCCGCACCGTTACAGCCGCACCCGCGATCTGTACGACGACTTCGTCAATGTACTGGCCGACGCCAACGTGCTGCTGTTGATGGAAGTCTATCCGGCCGGTGAAGAGCCGATCCCCGGTGCCGACAGCCGCAAGCTGTGCAACAGCATCCGCCAGCGCGGTCAGCTCGACCCGATCTACATCGAGCGTGGCGTTGATCTGGCACCGCTGGTCAAGCCGCTGCTGCGTGCCGGCGACATCCTGCTGTGCCAGGGCGCTGGTGATATCGGCGGTCTCGCGCCGAAGCTGTTGAAAAGTGAATTGTTCGCTGGCGCCGTGGCGGCGTCGGTCGAGGGGAAGTTGAAATGACTGCTGCCTACGCCAAGTTGTTTTCCACGATCGCGCCGAAAGACTTCGGCCGCGTTGCCGTGCTCTTTGGCGGCTTGAGCGCCGAGCGTGAGGTGTCGCTGAAATCCGGTAATGCCGTGCTCGACGCGCTGCAAAGCGCTGGCGTGGACGCGTTCGGCATCGACGTTGGCGACGACATTCTGCAACGTCTGCTCAGCGAAAAAATCGACCGTGCCTTCATCATTCTTCACGGCCGTGGCGGTGAAGACGGCAGCATGCAGGGCCTGCTCGAAGTGGCGGGCATTCCGTACACCGGCAGCGGCATTCTGGCTTCGGCACTGGCGATGGACAAACTGCGCACCAAGCAGGTCTGGCACAGCCTCGGGATTCCGACGCCGCGTCACGCCGTGCTGTGCAGCGAAGCCGATTGTATTTCGGCGGCGACGGAACTGGGCTTCCCTTTGATCGTCAAACCGGCGCATGAAGGTTCAAGTATCGGGATGGCCAAAGTGAGTTCTGCGTCCGAGTTGATCGACGCATGGAAAGCGGCCAGTACCTACGATTCGCAAGTTTTGGTTGAGCAATGGATTCAAGGTCCGGAGTTCACCATCGCCACCCTGCGTGACCAGGTGTTGCCTCCGATCGCCCTGGGTACACCGCACACGTTCTACGACTACGACGCCAAGTACATCGCCAACGATACCCAGTACCGCATTCCCTGCGGGCTGGATGCCGCCAAGGAACAGGAACTCATGGAGCTCACGGCCAAGGCCAGTGAGGCGCTGGGTATCGCCGGTTGGGGCAGGGCGGACGTGATGCAGGACGCTGACGGGCAGTTCTGGTTCCTCGAAGTGAACACCGCACCGGGCATGACCGATCACAGTCTGGTGCCGATGGCGGCCCGTGCGGCCGGTCTGGATTTCCAGCAACTGGTACTGGCCATTCTGGCCGCCAGTGTTGAAGACGCTAGAGGTTAAGACGATGCAAGGCGCTCAGCTCCGACATCAGCCTCCCGCACCCGGCCGCAAGCCGGTGCCACGGGGTGCCAGCCGTATGGTGGCGAAAGAGCCGATGTCCGCGCGCCTGCCGAAAGCCAATTTTGGTTTTCTGAAAAGCCTGTTCTGGCCGGTGCTGTTGGTTGTGCTGGGCTTTGGGACGTACGAAGGGGCAACGCGTTTGCTGCCGTACGCCGACCGGCCGATCACCAAGATCGCCGTGCAGGGCGACCTGAGCTACATCAGTCAGCAAGCGGTGCAGCAGCGGATCGCCCCGTTTGTGGCGTCGAGCTTCTTCACCATCGACCTGGCCGGGATGCGCACCGAGCTTGAGCAGATGCCCTGGATCGCCCACGCCGAAGTGCGTCGGGTGTGGCCGGATCAAGTGGTGATCCGCCTCGAAGAGCAACTGCCTGTGGCGCGATGGGGTGACGAGTCGTTGCTGAACAACCAGGGCCAGGCGTTTACGCCCAAGGAGCTGGCGAACTACGAACACCTGCCACAGCTGTTCGGCCCACAACGGGCCCAGCAGCAAGTGATGCAGCAGTATCAGGTGCTGAGCCAGATGCTGCGGCCGTTGGGCTTCTCGATTGCGCGCCTGGAATTGCGTGAACGCGGCAGCTGGTTCCTGACCACCGGTGCCGGCAGTTCCGGCACCGGCATCGAGTTGCTGCTGGGACGCGGCAACCTGGTGGAAAAGATGCGCCGCTTTATCGCCATCTATGACAAGACGCTTAAAGACCAGATTACGAACATTGCGCGCATCGATCTGCGCTATGCCAACGGCCTTGCTGTTGGCTGGCGGGAACCTGTAGCGCCGACGACAGACAAACCCGCTGTCGCAAAGAATTAAGAAGAGGCAGGACCCATGGCAAACGTGCAAAGCGGCAAAATGATCGTCGGTCTCGATATCGGCACCTCCAAGGTGGTGGCGCTGGTCGGCGAGGTCTCCGACGACGGCTCGCTGGAAATCGTCGGGATCGGTACCCATCCGTCCCGTGGCCTGAAGAAGGGCGTGGTGGTCAACATCGAATCCACCGTGCAATCGATCCAGCGCGCGATCGAAGAAGCCCAACTGATGGCGGGCTGCCGCATTCACTCGGCGTTCGTTGGCGTGGCGGGCAATCACATCCGCAGCCTGAACTCCCACGGCATCGTCGCGATCCGTGATCGCGAAGTCAGCTCGGCTGACCTTGAGCGCGTCCTCGACGCCGCCCAGGCCGTGGCGATCCCGGCTGACCAGCGTGTGCTGCACACCCTGCCGCAGGATTACGTGATCGATAACCAGGAAGGCGTTCGTGAGCCACTGGGCATGTCTGGCGTGCGTCTGGAAGCCAAGGTTCACGTGGTCACCTGCGCCGTCAACGCTGCACAGAACATTGAAAAATGCGTGCGCCGCTGCGGTCTGGAAATCGACGACATCATTCTCGAGCAACTGGCCTCGGCCTACTCGGTACTGACCGACGACGAAAAAGAGCTGGGCGTGTGCCTGGTCGACATCGGCGGCGGCACCACTGACATCGCGATCTTCACCGAAGGTGCGATTCGTCACACCGCGGTGATCCCGATTGCCGGTGATCAGGTGACCAACGACATCGCCATGGCGTTGCGCACTCCGACCCAGTACGCCGAAGAAATCAAAATCCGCTACGCCTGCGCCCTGGCGAAACTGGCCGGTGCCGGTGAAACCATCAAGGTGCCAAGCGTCGGCGACCGTCCACCGCGCGAACTGTCACGTCAGGCCCTGGCCGAAGTGGTCGAGCCGCGTTATGACGAACTGTTCACGCTGATTCAGGCAGAGCTGCGTCGCAGCGGCTACGAAGACCTGATCCCGGCCGGCATCGTCCTCACCGGTGGCACCTCGAAAATGGAAGGCGCCACTGAACTGGCCGAAGAAATCTTCCACATGCCGGTTCGTCTGGGCGTGCCGCACGGCGTCAAAGGTCTGGATGACGTAGTGCGCAACCCGATTTATTCCACTGGCGTTGGCTTGTTGATGTACGGCCTGCAAAAGCAGTCCGACGGGATCTCGTTCTCGGGCATCGGCAGCCGCGACAGCTACAGCAACGAAGAGCCACAGGCGCCGTTGCTGGACCGATTGAAGAAGTGGGTTCAAGGCAACTTTTAAAAGCAGCTGGAAGCGTCAAGCTTCGAGCGGCAAGCAGTAGCAGTAGATGCACCGCGACAAAAATGCAGTAGGCGAAAAAACTAGAGAATGTAAGGAGAGGGAAAATGTTCGAACTCGTAGACAACATCCCCGCAAGCCCGGTAATCAAAGTTATCGGTGTCGGCGGTGGCGGCGGCAACGCTGTCAACCACATGGTCAAGAGCAACATCGAAGGCGTTGAATTCATCTGCGCCAACACCGATGCTCAAGCGCTGAAAAACATCGGCGCGCGTACCATCCTGCAACTGGGCACTGGCGTGACCAAAGGCCTCGGCGCCGGCGCGAACCCTGAAGTCGGCCGTCAGGCTGCTCTGGAAGACCGCGAGCGTATTGCCGAAGTGCTGCAGGGCACCAACATGGTGTTCATCACCACTGGCATGGGCGGCGGTACCGGTACCGGTGCTGCACCGATCATCGCCGAAGTGGCCAAGGAAATGGGCATTCTGACCGTTGCGGTCGTGACTCGTCCGTTCCCGTTCGAAGGCCGCAAGCGTATGCAGATCGCCGATGAAGGCATCCGCATGCTGTCCGAAAGCGTCGACTCGTTGATCACCATTCCTAACGAGAAGCTGCTGACCATCCTCGGTAAAGACGCAAGCCTCTTGTCGGCTTTCGCCAAGGCCGACGATGTACTGGCCGGTGCCGTTCGCGGTATCTCCGACATCATCAAGCGTCCGGGCATGATCAACGTCGACTTCGCCGACGTGCGTACCGTGATGAGCGAAATGGGCATGGCGATGATGGGCACTGGCTGCGCCAGCGGTCCGAACCGTGCACGTGAAGCCACCGAAGCGGCCATCCGCAACCCGCTGCTGGAAGACGTGAACCTGCAGGGCGCACGCGGCATTCTGGTGAACATCACCGCCGGTCCTGACCTGTCCCTGGGTGAGTACTCCGACGTGGGTAGCATCATCGAAGCCTTCGCTTCCGAGCACGCGATGGTCAAGGTCGGTACCGTTATCGATCCGGACATGCGTGACGAGTTGCACGTGACTGTGGTTGCCACCGGTCTGGGCGCGAAAATCGAGAAGCCTGTAAAGATCATCGACAACACCGTTCACACTTCCATGGCTTCCGCTCAGGTGCAACAACCGGCTGCGGCCCGTCAGGAAGCGCCAGCGGTCAACTACCGTGATCTGGACCGTCCGACCGTCATGCGCAACCAGGCTCAGGCCGGTGCTGCGGCTGCCGCGAAGATGAATCCGCAAGATGATCTGGACTACCTGGACATCCCGGCATTCCTGCGTCGTCAGGCCGATTGATGGAATGTATCAGGGCTATGAAGGTGATTGGTGTTCAGCAAAGGCATGGTCTGCTATCATCGCCAGCCTTTGTTGATACCAGTTCGCAATTTGCGCTGAAGCGGCCCAAGCCATGATTAAACAACGCACACTGAAAAATATTATCCGTGCCACAGGTGTAGGCCTGCACTCCGGTGAGAAGGTCTATCTGACCCTCAAGCCTGCGCCTGTCGACACTGGCATTGTGTTTTGTCGCGCTGACCTCGACCCTGTGGTGCAGATCCCTGCCCGCGCGGAAAACGTCGGTGAAACCACTATGTCGACGACGCTGATTAACGGCGACGTGAAAGTGGACACGGTAGAGCACTTGCTCTCGGCCATGGCTGGCCTGGGCATCGATAACGCCTACGTCGAGCTCTCCGCGTCCGAAGTCCCGATCATGGATGGCAGCGCTGGACCCTTCGTATTCCTGATTCAATCGGCAGGCCTGGAAGAACAGGACGCCGCCAAGAAATTCATCCGCATCCTGCGTGAAGTGACAGTGGAAGATGGCGACAAGCGCGCCACTTTCGTCCCTTTCGAAGGGTTCAAGGTGAGCTTCGAGATCGATTTCGATCACCCGGTTTTCCGGGACCGCACCCAAAGTGCAAGCGTGGATTTTTCCAGCACTTCGTTCGTAAAAGAAGTCAGCCGCGCCCGTACCTTTGGTTTCATGAGTGATATCGAGTACCTGCGCAAGCACAACCTCGCACTCGGCGGCAGCGTTGAAAACGCAATCGTGGTCGATGCCGATGGCGTGTTGAACGAAGACGGCCTTCGCTATGAAGACGAATTCGTGAAGCACAAGATCCTCGATGCCATTGGCGACCTGTACCTTTTGGGTAACAGCCTGATTGGTGAGTTCAAAGGCTTCAAGTCCGGTCATGCACTGAACAACCAGCTGTTGCG
The DNA here is from genome assembly GCF_009764635.1 of Pseudomonas sp. PB103. Lineage (NCBI taxonomy): Bacteria > Pseudomonadati > Pseudomonadota > Gammaproteobacteria > Pseudomonadales > Pseudomonadaceae > Pseudomonas > Pseudomonas sp. PB103. Next base: position 40,592 of record NZ_RWIL01000089.1, read on the forward strand.
CAAGTTGATTGAGCAAACAGATGCTTGGGAAGTGGTGACGTTCGATGACGCCAGCACCGCACCAATCTCTTACATGCGCCCGGTTGCGGCGGTGTAAGTAAAAAACCTCTCTAGTTTTTTGAAGGCCATCCTCGGATGGCCTTTTTTTATGCCTGCAATTTCTCTAGTGCCTGATCTGGCCCATCGCTGGCAAGCCAGCGATGGGGCCGTTGAGGCCAATACATCTGTCAGGTTGCGATTACCACCCGATTGCGCCCACCTTCCTTGGCCTGATACAACGCTTTGTCCGCCGCAAACAACAGCTGCTCCAGCGTCATCTCACTCGCCGACGTCCAGGTCGCGATGCCAATACTTACCGTCATCGGCCGCTCAGCCCCCTCGACCAACGGCAACTGCTCCACCGCCTGTCGAATATGCTCGGCAATCTGCTGCGCCCCATGACCGTCGGTCTCAGCCAAAATCACCGAAAACTCCTCGCCGCCATACCGCGCGACCAGATCCGCCGGCCGCCGCACATTCGCCGTGATCACCATGGCCAGCTCACGCAGCGCCTGATCCCCGGCCTGATGTCCGTGGCGATCATTGAACGCCTTGAAGTGGTCGGCATCGATCATCATCACCGACATCGGCTTGCCCGAACGCTGGGCCCGAAACCATTCGTGACGCAGCGCCTGATCGAGCATCCGACGGTTGGCGACACCGGTCAGCGCATCAGTGGCTGCCAGTTGCGCCAGTTCGTGTTCGGCGCGCTGGCGTCGGCGCAGTTCGCGGGCCAGCAGCCAGGTCAGCCACAGCAAACCCACGCAGAGCACGCCGGTGGCGCCGCTGATCAGGATCGCGGTGCGGCGCCAAGTGGCGAATACTTCATCGCTGGATAGCGCGACCATCACCGTCAGCGGCAGGTTGCCGACGCGCGAATAGGTATAGAGACGCTGCTGATGATCCATGCTCGAGGTGCTGCTGAAACTGCCGTTGCCGTCCTTGTCGCGCAGTATGCGAATGACATTGGGCCGATTGCCGAAGCTCTTGCCGATCGAATCGCTTTGCAGATAAGGCTTTTGCGCCAGCAGGACGCCGTCGTTGTCGATGATGTTCAGCGTGCTGCCCTTGCCGATGTCGAGGCTTTTGAACAGTTGATCGAAGTAGTCGAGCTTCATCGACGCCACCGCCACCCCGACGAATTCGCCGGTGTCCGAGGAAATGCGCCGGCTGAAACTGATGCGCCATTGATTGGCTTCGTCGCAGTCGCAACGGGTCTTGAACGGCCGGCTGATAAACATGCCGACATCGCGATTGAAGGCGTGGGCAAGGAAGTAGTCGCGGTCGGCGAAATTGCCCGGTTTCGGTTCGACCCGCGAAGAGTCGGCGAGCACGTCGCCATGCTTGTCGAGGAGCAGGATGTCGCCCTTGAAACGTGCGGTGGTGGAACGGTCGAACAGCGCCAAGTGGCGGACCTGCGGAGTGACATCGCGCAAATCATCGCGCTGGGCGGCGGCGATCAGGCCTTGCAGGGTCAGGTCGTAGAGTTCGACGGTGCGCAACACATCGGCGTCGATCAACTGGGCGATGGTGGTGGCGCTGCGGGTCGCCGATTCCTGAGCGTTGGCGTGCTCGCGGATCAGCAGAAAGGTGACGATGCATAAAATCGCGATCACGGTCAGCGAGCTGCCGCAAATCAGCAGCAGTTCGGGGCGTCCGGTCTTGCCCGAAACCGGAGGGGTACGGCTCGCGATCATGATGGGGTTATCGATTAGGGGATCTTATAAGCGTAGTTGCACAAACACTGCGGGGGATAACACTAAAACAGATCTACTGTGGCGAGGGGATTTATCCCCGCCGGGCTGCGAAGCGGCCCCAAAAAAGGGTCTGCTGCGCAGCCCATCGGGGATAAATCCCCTCGCCACAAAAAACATTCCAATCAAAATTTGTATCAGATCGCAACTGATTTGTTGCTGATCTTAGAAGACGTTGATCGGGTAGTCGATGATCACGCGGTATTCATCCGTGTCCGAATCAATCGCGCCGTAGCCGTTGCCGCCACGGTTGGTCGCCCATTGCAGGCGTACCGCCAGGTCTTTCGCCTGGCCGCTTTGCACGACATATTTGAGATCGATATCGCGCTCCCAATGCTTGGCATTGCGCCCTTCAGCGCTGTACCAGTTGGAATAGCCCTTGCCGTCAGGATCGACCTTGGTCAGATCCACCGTCCCGCGCGAGTACGACACCGCCGACGTCAGCCCCGGATAACCCACACCGGCGAAGTCGTAGGCGTACTTGAGTTTCCACGAGCGCTCATTCGGGCCGTTGAAGTCCGAGTACTGCTGCGAGTTGTCGAGGTAAACGCTGTCGCCCTGGCTGATGTAGTCGAACGGCGTGTTGCCGTTGACCCGCTGATACACGGCGGTGACGCTGTGGCTGCCGACACCCACGGTGAAATGCAGGCTGTAGGTGTTGTTGTCGATATTGCCGAGCAGCGCATCGCCGGTGTCTTGCGTGTGATAGAAGTGCAGGCCCGGGTTGAGGCTGACCAGATCGTTCAACTGCCAGGTGTAATCCAGGTCGTAGTAGTACTGGTTCCAGATGTCCTTCAGCTCAGAGGCGTAAAGGCTGCTGGTCAGGCCTTCGACACCGCTCCAGGCCACGCCGGCCCAGTTCAAGTGCTGGCTCTCATCGCCATCGGCCAGGGTGCCGTAGGAGGTGCCGATGCGCGTGTGACCGCTCTGGTTGTACGGCTTGGTGAAGCTGGCCTGACCGCCCTCGATCAACCAGCCATCGAAGCTGTGGTTGGCCAGGCTCACACCACGAAACGTCTGCGGCAGCATGCGCGTGTCACCGCCGGCAATCACCGGATTGGTGAGGAACAGATCACCGGCCTTCAACTCGGTATCGAACGCACGCATTTTCAGTGTGCCACCGGCGGTGGAGAAAGCTCCCGGTGCTTTGCCGCCATTTTCTCGGACCGGCAGGATGCTCGAACCGTCCGTGCCGCCACCGCCGTCGAGTTTCAGCCCGAGCATGGCGTGGGCATCGATGCCGAAACCGACCGTGCCTTCGGTGTAACCCGATTGGAAGACCCCGAGAAAGCCCTGGCCCCACTCGATGTTGTCGTCCGCGTGCTGCAAGCGGTTACGATTCATGTAGTAGTTGCGGGCGTTGAGGTTGAGGCTCGAACCTTCGACGAAACCTTCTTTGGCAGGCTCGTCAGCGTGAACGGCAGGGGCAATCGTTGCGGCAATTGCAATGAACAACGGGGTGAAACGGACTGGGTAACGCACGTGCAATGGAGCTCCTTGGGTCAACTGGCGCCTCTATATTTTGAGGCGCTCGATGTTTCTTGTTGTTACAGACGAACCAAACGGCTTTCAGACCACAACGAAAAAAGGCCGCTGAACGGCAGCGGCCTGGAATGACGACGGTTGAACGGGAAGAGCCAAACAACCGCGTCGAGGGAAACGGTGCGGTGCGCGACTCAGCTGTCTTTTTCCAGCGATTGAGCCTGGGACGTTGCAGCCTGAGGGGCCTGCGTCGCGTCTTTGGCCTTGGCCATCATTTCTGCCTGATGCTGGTCATACGCTTGAGCGCGGGCAGAGTTCTGCGCCACGAACGCGTGGGATTCTTCAGCCATCGCCAACGGCGACAGGATCAATGAGGACAAAACGAAAGCGCTGGCAATACCCATACTGTTGGACATCTTGAAAACCTTCTCGCTTGGCGAGTGTGCTGTTTGGTGCGGGCAAAGATAAGGTTGCCGGGCGACGGGAAACAGCGCGATTTTCATAAATGACTGTTACAGCACAAGCAAAGATCACCCCCTCACCCCAGCCCTCTCACCCAATGGGGCAAGGGGGAAAGGGAGCAGATTGGGGGCTTTTCAAAGCCTGAGTTCGACTCGATATTTCAATGTCAGTCAAAAGCCCCTCACCCCAACCCTCTCCCGGAGGGAGAGGGAGCTGACCGAGGTGTCTGGCGTTGTACATCGACCTGAAAGATCGAGTCGATTATGGATTCGGTAAATCAAGATCAGGTCGGTGCACATCTGCAGCATCCCCCAATCAGTCCCCTCTCCCGGAGGGAGAGGGAGCTGACCGAGGTGTCTGGCGTTGTACATCGACCTGAAAGATCGAGTCGATTATGGATTCGGTAAATCAAGATCAGGTCGGTGCACATCTGCAGCATCCCCCAATCAGTCCCCTCTCCCTCCGGGAGAGGGTTAGGGTGAGGGGCTTTTCAGAACGGCAAATACATCCCGAAAGTATTCATCCCCCGATCACTGCGCACAAACACATCCCCGCCATGCATCAGCGCAATCGCCTTGACGATCGCCAGCCCCAATCCATGGTTATTGCCGCTGTTACTGCGCGACGCATCCACTCGATAAAACCGCTCGAACAAGCGTGGCAAATGTTCACTGGCAATCGGCGAGCCGGGGTTGGCGACGCCGATACTCACTTGATGTTCCTCAACCTCAATCCGCACCTCGATCACCTGACCTGGCCCGGTGTGCTGCACCGCATTGCTCAGCAGATTGATCAACGCCCGACGCAAATGCGCGACCTCGATCTGCACCAGCGCATCACCACTGACCTGCACCTCAACCTGCGCATCTTCAAGAATGAAATCCAGATACTCCAGTGTCGTCGCCACCTCATCAGCCAGCGAAGTCGAGGTGAGTTTGGTCGCCTTGTTGCCCTGATCGGCACTGGCCAGAAACAGCATGTCGTTGATGATCGAACGCAGCCGTTCCAGCTCTTCCAGATTCGATTGCAGCACTTCAAAGTAGTGTTCGGCAGAGCGCCCACGGGTCAGCGCCACTTGGGTCTGGCCGATCAGATTGGTCAGCGGCGAGCGTAACTCATGGGCGACGTCGGCGTTGAACGACTCCAGTCGCGAGTAGGCCAGTTCGACCCGTTCCAGCGTCGAGTTGAACGAGTCGACAAACTGCTCCAGCTCCGGCGGCAGCGGTGACAAACGCAAGCGCCCGGCCCGCAGCGGCGGCGCCAGACGTTGGGCTTCATGGGAGAGTTTGATCAGCGGTTTCAGGCCGATCCGCGCCACCCAGTAACCCAGCGCCGAGGCCATCAACACACCGACAATCGCCAGCCCGATCAGGGCGATCAACAGGTTGTGCTGAGTCTCGTGAAACGTCTCGGTATCAATGCCGATCATGAAGCGCAGCGGCGGCCGCTGGTCCTTGGCCGGCAACTCGGTCAGCAGCACTTTCAGCGGATAAGGATGCTCGGCCAACTGCAGGTCATGCATGCCCAACGGGCCTTGGGCGAAGGCACGAATCGCCGCATCGGGTTGACCGTATTCGTAACCCGGATCGCCGCTCACCACCCAGAACCGAATGCGCTTGTCCTCTTCGCCGAGCAGCTTCAACTTGGCGGTGATCTTCGCCCAGTGCTCCGGGGTGCCGAAGCGATTGAGCGCCGATTCGAGCACGCTGTATCGCGCATCCAACTCGGCTTCCGGCAGCAGGCCCAAGCCTTTATCGACCTGCTGATAGAGCGCACCGCCGATCAACAGAAACACCAGCAACGCCACCAGCGTGAACATGCCACTGAGGCGCAGGGCAATCGAATTACTGGACACCACGGCTCTCCAGCACATAACCCATGCCGCGAATGGTGTGCAGCAGTTTCTCGTCGAACGGCCCGTCAAGCTTGGCGCGCAGGCGTTTGATCGCAACTTCGACGACGTTGGCATCGCTGTCGAAATTGATGTCCCAGACCATCTCGGCAATCGCGGTTTTCGAGAGGATTTCACCCTGGCGGCGAGCCAATACGCTCAGCAGCGAAAACTCTTTGGCGGTCAGATCCAGGCGCGTGCCGGCGCGGGTGGCCTTGCGGCTGATCAAATCTATCCACAGGTCGGCGATGCTCACTTGCACCGGTTCATGGCCGCCACTGCGCCGGGTCAGCGCTTGCAGGCGCGCGACCAGTTCAAGGAAGGAAAACGGTTTGCCGAGGTAATCGTCGGCACCGTCGCGCAGGCCTTTGATGCGGTCTTCGACGCGCTCGCGAGCGGTGAGCATGATCACCGGGGTCTGCTTGCGCGCCCGCAATGCGCGCAGCACGCCGAAGCCATCGAGGCCCGGCAACATGACGTCGAGGACAATAACCGCGTAGTCGCTTTCCAGCGCCAGATGCAGACCCTCGACGCCGTCGCGGGCCAGATCCACGGTGTAACCCTGTTCCGTCAGACCGCGGTGCAGATAATCCGCGGTTTTTTCCTCGTCTTCGATAATCAGAACGCGCATGACCCTGCCTCAGTCTGTGGTCGCCAGTGCCGGTGCGGGCGTTGGGGCTGGTGGGTGTGAGTGCCGGTGAAACAGCCGCTCAAGCCACAAGTATATGACTGGAGTGGTAAACAACGTCAGCATCTGGCTGACCAGCAAGCCGCCGACCACCGCGATCCCCAGCGGTTGGCGCAACTCGGCGCCGGTGCCGTAACCGAGCATCAGCGGCAGCGCGCCGAGCAGGGCGGCGAGGGTGGTCATGATGATCGGCCGGAACCGCGTGATGCATGCCTCGAAAATTGCATCCTGCGGCGACAGCCCTCGATGGCGCTGCGCCTCCAGCGCGAAGTCGATCATCAGGATGCCGTTCTTCTTGACGATACCGATCAGCAACACCAGGCCGATCAACGCCATGATCGAAAAGTCCTGGCCGCAGATCCACAGCATGATCACCGCGCCCAAGCCTGCCGCCGGCAATGTCGAAATGATCGTCAGCGGGTGTACGAAGCTTTCATAAAGCACACCGAGAATGATGTACACCGCCACCAGCGCCGCGAGAATCAGCCACGGCTGACTTGCCAGCGAACTCTGGAACGCCTGCGCCGCACCCTGAAAATTGCCGCTGATCGCCGTCGGCATGCCGATCTCGGCCTTGGCCTGATTAAGCAGAATCACCGCATCACCCAACGCCACGCCGGGCGCGAGGTTGAACGACAGGTTGGCGGCGGGGAACATGCCGTCGTGGGCAATCGACAACGGGCCAATGGTCGGCGCATCAAATTTGGCCAGCGCCGACAACGGCACCATCTCGCCACTCAGCGGTGAGCGCAGATAGAAATAGTTGAGGCTTTCGGCCTTGCCGCGCTGCTTGGTGTCCAGTTCCAGAATCACGTTGTACTGGTTGACCTGGGTCTGGAATTCATTGATCTGGCGTTGACCGAAGGCGTCGTACAGCGCCTCGTCGACATCGCTGGCGGTCAGGCCAAAACGCGCGGCGGCGCTGCGGTCGATGCTGATGTGGGTGATGCTGCCGCCCAGTTGCAGGTCGTTGGAAATGTCGCGGAATGCAGGGTTGCTGCGCAGTTTTTCCGTGAGGCGTTGCGTCCATGTCGCGAGGGTCGCGCCGTCATTACTCTTGAGCACGTATTGATATTGCGCACGGCTCGGCCCGGAGCTGAGGTTGATGTCCTGGCCGGCGCGCAGGTACAGCACGATGCCGGGGACTTTCATCAGTTGCGGACGGATGCGGTCGATGAACTGGCTGGCTGAAACATCACGGTCACCGCGTTTTTTCAGGGCGATCCAGAAGCGGCCGTTGGCGATGGTCTGGTTGCTGCCGGAGACACCGACTGAATGGGAAAACGCCTGAACCGCCGGATCAGCGGCGACGATTTCGGCCATGGCCAAGTGTTTTTTCACCATGTCGCCGTAGGAAATATCCGCAGCGGCTTCAGTGGTGCCGAGGACGAAACCGGTGTCCTGCACCGGGAAGAAACCCTTGGGGATAAAGATGTAACCGCCGATGGCCATTGCCAGCGACAAACCGAATACGCCGATCATCAATTTCTGATGGGCGAGGGCGCGGCGCAGGCCTCGTTCATACCAGCCGAGCAGGCGTTCGCTGAAGCCCGGTTTGTCGTGGGCGTGGTGCACCGGTTTGCGCATGAACAGTGCGGCGAGCGTAGGCGCGAGGGTCAGCGACACCACCACGGAAATCATGATGGTCGAGGTCGCGGTCAGGGCGAACTCCTTGAACAGTCGCCCGACTACGCCGCCCATGAACAGCAGCGGAATAAACGCCGCCACCAACGAGAAACTGATCGACACCACAGTGAATCCGATCTCGCCTGCGCCCTTGATCGCCGCTTCGCGCATGTCGTCGCCGGCCTCCAGATGCCGGTGGATGTTTTCCACCACCACAATCGCATCGTCGACCACAAACCCCACGGCCACCACGATCGCCACCAGCGTCAGGTTGTTCAGGCTGAAGCCGAGGATGTACATCAAGGCGAAACTGGCGATCAGCGACACGCCGAGCACTGCCGACACGATAAGGGTCGCCGACAGCTGGCGCAGGAACAGCGCCATCACCGCGACCACCAGCATGATCGCGATCAACAGGGTGATTTCGACCTCATGCAGCGAGGCGCGAATGGTCTGGGTGCGGTCGATCAGGGTTTTCACTTGCACCGAGGCCGGCAACATCGCTTCGAGGCCGGGCAGGGCGGCTTGAATGCGGTCGACGGTTTCAACGATGTTGGCGCCGGGCTGGCGCGAGATCACCAGGTTCACCCCGGGTTGGTCACCGGCCCACGCTTGCACGTAGGCATCTTCCGAACCGTTGACGACTTTGGCGACATCGCGCAGGTGAACCGGGGCGCCATCCTTGTAGGAAACGATGAGTTGGCTGTAGTCCTCAGGATGGAACAACTGGTCGTTGGTCGACAGCGTCGAGATGCTCGATTCACCGTACAGCGCACCTTTGGCGAGGTTGAGGCTGGTCTGTTGAATCGCCAGACGAATGTCGGCGAGGGTCAGGCCGATCGCCGCGAGTTTGTCCGCCGAGGCTTGCACACGAATCGCCGGACGTTGCTGACCGGTGATGTTGATTTGGCCTACGCCGTCGATCTGGCTGATCTGACGCGAGAGCAGGGTTTCCACCAGGTCGCTGAGTTCGGTGCCGGGCATCTGCGTCGAGCTGACGCTGAGGATCAGCACCGGGCTGTCGGCCGGGTTGACCTTCTTCCAGGTGGGCAGCGTCGGCATGTCCTTGGGCAGTTTGCCGGCGGCGGTGTTGATCGCCGCCTGGACTTCTTGCGCGGCGGTGTCGATGCTTTTATCGAGGGTGAATTGCAGGGTCAGCAGGCTTGAGCCCAGCGCACTGCTTGAAGTCATCTGGGTCATGCCGGGGATGGCGCTGAATTGCACCTCCAGCGGCGTGGCCACGGATGAAGCCATGGTGTCGGGGCTGGCGCCCGGCAACTGCGCGGAAACCTGAATCGTCGGAAATTCCGCTTCCGGCAGTGGGGCAATCGGCAAGCGCGGGAAGGCAATCAAACCGACCAGCACCAGAGCGATGGTCAGCAGGATTGTGGCGACCGGGTGATCGATGCACCACGTGGAGACGCCTTTGTGCGCCTTCATGGTTTTGGCTCCGCTTGCACCACCTGCGCCGGCTCGGTCATCACTTGCACGGTCGAGCCGGGCTTGAGCCGCGACTGGCCGTCGGTGACCAGCACGTCACCGGCCTTCACGCCTTTGATGATGTCCTGGCCGCTGCCTTGGTAAACCATCTGCACTTGTACGGCTTCGACCTTGTCGCCATTCACCCGGTAAACGAAGTGTTGGTCGAGGCCACGTTGTACGACGGTGGGTGGGACGACCAGCGCATCTTTGTCGAGGGCTGTCTGAATTTTTACCGTGACCAACAGGCCGGGCCAGAGCTTCTGGCTGGCGTTGTCGAATTTGGCCTTGGCGCGGATGGTGCCGGTGTTGGCGTTGATCTGGTTGTCGATCAGGGTCAGGTGACCTTCGCCGAGCAGGTTGCCGGTTTCGCCATCAGTGTCGGCGCCGATGTAGGCCTTGACCTGGGCGCGTTGCGGATCGTTGATCAGGCCTTGCAGGGTCGGCAGCATTTGCTGGGGCAGGGAAAACTCAACGGCGATCGGGTCGATCTGGGTGACGGTGAACAGGCCGGCGGTGTCGGTCATGCGCAGGAAGTTGCCTTCGTCGACTGTGCGAATACCGACGCGGCCGGTGACCGGAGAGCGGATCTGCGTGTAGGAAAGTTGTACCTGCGCGGCATCAATCGACGCCTGATTGCCTTGGGCGGTGGCTTTGAGTTGGTTGACCAAGGCTTGTTGCTGGTCGTAGGTCTGTTTCGAGATGCCGTCGTCGACGGTGAGCAGTTTGTAGCGTTTGAGGTTGACCAGGGCGACTTGCAATTGTGCCTGGCTTTCGCCCAGTTGGGCGCGGGTCTGGTCGAGGCTGGCGCGGATGGAGCGGTCGTCGATGGTGGCCAGCAGGTCGCCTGTTTTGACCAGTTGGCCTTCTTTGACGAGGATTTTGGTGAGGATGCCGTCTATTTGTGGGCGCACTACCACGCTGTGCAGGGAGAGTACGGAGCCGATGCCGCTGGTGTAGCGGGGGACGTCTTTTTCGCTGACCGCGATGACTCGCACCGGGATGGCCGTGGGGGTGGCGAGTTTGGTCGGGGCGGGTTTCAGGGCGTACCACAGACCTGCGCCTGCGAGGACGATCAATAGGGTGGCGAGCAGGGCTTTGTTCTTTTGGATTCGCATGCGGGGTGGGCGCCGGACGGATTTTGGGCAGGGTTAGGGTCTTTATAAACTTGTTTGGGGGTCAGGAGGGTGACGGCTGGCTGTCGGCGCTGTCAGTTTCGTTGGGTACATATCCGTTGTTGCGGGTGTTGCTGATTACGGTTCCGCCCTTACGGCGGGTCACTTTTTCCAGACGCCGAAAAAGTAACCAAAAAGGCTTGCTCCTACGTGCGGCCCGCTCGCTGGGGCTCGGGGTTCCTTCGCTCCGGGATCGATCCGGGCGCAGCGCCTACGGTTTGCTTCGCTGCACCTCCTCTCGCTGTGTTTGGCTGCGCCAAACGGTCGCTGCGCTCC
>NZ_RWIL01000090.1:0-13757 GCF_009764635.1 Pseudomonas sp. PB103
GCGGCAGCTCCTACATGGGGTGATATGTAGGAGCTGCCGCAGGCTGCGATCTTTTGCTCTTCAACCCACACGCCGCCAGACACTCGCCAACCAAGGCTGCTGCTCGCGCGGCAACCCCGCTGGCCGATAGTAATGCTCCAGCTCGACAAACCCCGCTGCCGTCAACAACCCGCGCCACGCCTCCAGATCGTGATACGAACCATACCGTGGCCCGTTCCAGCCCTCTCGGTTATCCCCACGCGGATTCGAACTGAACAACACCCCACCGGGCTTCAACGCGCCATGCAATTGCTTGAGCACTCGCGGTAACTCCTGCAATGGCACGTGAAACAGCACCGCATTGGCAAAAATCCCGTCAAAGCGTTCAGCGGGCAGATCCAGCTTCAGAAAATCCTGCTGCAACACCTCACAGCCACTGTCCTCGCGCGCCATCCGCGCAAACTCCTGCGAACCGTCCAGCCCGACCGCAACGTGACCCATGCGCGTGAACGTCTGCAAATCCCGGCCCGGCCCGCACCCGAAATCGAGAATCGTGAACGGCGCCGTGCCCTGAATATGTCGCAACAATGCATCGATGTTCTGGCTGACATCGTGATCGCGGGTGCCTTCGCGGAAGTCTGCGGCCACCGAGTTGTAATGGCCGAGGGTGGTGGCAGTGATCTGCTCGAGGTCGGTGGGGGTTTGCTTCATGGTCGGCTGCACGTTCAGGTAAAGATGTGCCGACTATAAGCGAAAAGATCGCAGCCTGCGGCAGCTCCTACATAGGCAACACATGCCAATGTAGGAGCTGCCGCAGGCTGCGATCTTTTGGTCTTGCCTCAGCGCTTGTTCAATCCCCGCGCCAACCGATCCCCACCCAACTGAATCAGCGCCACCAACGCCACCAGCAACACGATCACCGTCAACATGATCTGGCTGTCAAAGCGCTGATAGCCGTAGCGGTAAGCGATATCCCCCAACCCGCCAGCCCCGATCGCCCCGGCCATCGCCGAAGAGTTGATCATCGTCACCAGCGTGATGGTGAACCCGCCCACAATCCCCGGCAGCGCCTCAGGCAACAGCACATGCCAGACAATGTGCCAACGCCGGCATCCCATCGCCTGCGCCGCCTCGATCAAACCATGATCGACCTCACGCAGACTCACTTCGGCAATCCGCGCAAAGAACGGCGTCGCCGCGATCGTCAGCGGCACCACGGCCGCCCAGACGCCATACGTTGTCCCGACAATCAACCGGGTAAACGGAATCAGCGCGACCATCAGAATCAGAAACGGGATCGAGCGAAACAGGTTCACGAACGCGCCCAACGCGCGGTTCAGCACCGGCGCTTCGTAGATCCCGCCCTTGTCGCTGGTGACCAGAATCACCGCCATCGGAATGCCCACCAGCAGGGCGATCAGCGACGACACACCGACCATCAGAAACGTGTCGATAAACCCCTGCCACAAGCGATCAAGCCACATAACCCAATACCTCCACTCGTTGCGCCCATGGCGTGGCACGCTCGCGCAATTGCTCGGCGCTTAACGCTGAGCCGCTGACGGCTAACAGCAGTTGTCCCAGCGCGTGCCCCTGAATCCGTTCGACGCCGCCCTGCAGCAACTTCACCCGGCCGCCGAGAGCGGTGAACAGCGCGGCCAGATCCGGTTCGTCGCTGGCGCTGCCGGTGAACTGCAAACGCAGCACCACGGCTGCGTCGGAGGCGGGCGGCTGCGGGTGCAAACGGCTCTGCAATTCTTCCGGCAAGGCGTGCTGCAACGGCGCGAGCAAGGTCTGGCTGACCTCGTGCTGCGGATTGCCGAACACTTCCCACACCGGGCCTTGCTCGACGACGCGGCCATGCTCAAGCACGACGACGCGGTCACAGATTTCGCGGATCACCGCCATTTCGTGAGTGATCAGCACGATGGTCAGGCCCAGGCGTTGGTTGATCTCGCGCAGCAGGCCGAGGATCGACTGGGTGGTCTCCGGGTCGAGCGCCGAAGTGGCCTCGTCGCAGAGCAAGATATCCGGGTCATGCACCAATGCGCGGGCGATGCCGACGCGCTGTTTCTGCCCACCGGAAAGCTGCGCCGGATAGGCTTTGTGCTTTTCTTGCAAGCCGACCAGTTCGAGCAATTCGCGAACTTTTTTCTCGCGCTGCTCTTTCGGCACGCCCGCGACTTTCAGCGGCAGTTCGACGTTCTGCCAAACGGTCTTGGCCGACATCAGATTGAAGTGCTGGAAGATCATGCCGATGCGTCGACGCAGCGCCACGAGGCGGTCTTCATCGAACTCGCCGATGTCGATCTGATCAATCAGCACCCGCCCCGAAGTCGGTTGTTCCAGGCGATTGATCGTGCGGATCAGCGACGACTTGCCGGCGCCACTGCGGCCGATGATGCCGAACACTTCACCGCGCTGAATCGCCAGATCAATGCCTTGCAACGCGGCGACCGGGCCTTGTCGACCGTTGTAGGTTTTGCCCAGCCCGATGAAGCGCACATGAGCGCGATTCAGTTCCGGATGCAGTTCGGTTTTTTCAGCATTGTGTGGCTCTGGAATATCCAGTCGCCGTTGGATCGCGGCCGTCATGCTCAGCTTTCCCAACCGGCTTGATACAGCTTGCCGTGGGCCTTATCCAGCGCTGCACGAACGGCCGGCGAATGCTGGTAGATGTCGACGAATTTGATCAGGCGCGGGTCGGTTTTGCTCTTCGGCTGGATGACGAACTGGATCACGTATTCCTTGTGGTCGAGGCCGTCGAACAACAGCGCGGAACCGGCATCGAAGGTCTTCGCCAAGCGAATGTAGGCCGGATAACCCTGGACCAGATCGGCGTCGTCATAGGCACGTACCAGTTGCACGGCTTCGACTTGCAGAATCTTGATTTTCTTCGGGTTGGCGACGATGTCGTCTTCGGTGGCCTTGTAGCCGACGCCCGGTTTCAGCGTGATCAAACCGGCCTTGGCCAGCAATTGCAGACCACGGCCGCTGTTGATCGGGTCGTTGGCGATGGCGACGCTGGCGCCTTCTGGCAGCTCGTCGAAGCTTTTGTATTTTTTCGAGTAGAGACCGACGTTATTGATGATCCCCGGCGCGAACGGCACCAGGTCGAAACCTGACGCAGCCTTGGCGTTTTCGAGAAACGGGATGTGCTGAAAGTAGTTCACATCGATGTCGCCGGCGGCGAGGCTGACGTTCGGTGCAATCCAGTCGGAGAACTCCACCAGCTCGACTTTCAGGCCTTGTTTGGAGGCCTCTTCGACGGCGGCTTCCAGTGGGATGGCGAAGGCGGCGGTGGTGCCGATTTTCAGCGGCGCGTCGGCGGCGAAGATCGCCGAGCTGAACAGGCCGAGGGCCAGGGCCAGTGCTTTGACTGGGTGGGACAGGGTTTTCTTGGTCATGATGGTTTTCCAGTCAGTGCATGAATTTTTGGTGTCTGTTGCGGCTTCATCGCTGGCAAGCCAGCTCCCACAGGTTTTGTGAACGCCACAGAACCTTGTGGGAGCTGGCTTGCCAGCGATGCTCTTAGCGTCGGTACGAAGATCCGGTGTGTTGCTCAGGTAGCTGCGCCTCCCCGTGAAACAGCTTCTCGCGCAAGCTGCCGCTGTCGTACGCGGTCTTGTACGAGCCACGTCGCTGCAGCTCCGGAATCACCAGCTCAATAAAATCGACATAGCTCTCCGGCGTGACAATCCGCGTCAAATTGAAACCATCAAGGCCGGTTTCGGCGATCCACGACTCCAGCTCATCCGCCACTTGCTGAGGCGAACCGACCACGGTGATGTAGCGGCCACCGAGGGCGTGCTGGTCGAGCAATTTGCGCCGGGTCCAATCGTTGTTCTGCAGGTTTTTCGTCGCCGATTGAATGGCGTTGCTCTTCACGTACTGGATCGGTTCGTCGATTTCGTACTGGGAAAAGTCGATGCCGGTCGACGCGGAAAAATGCGCCACGCCGGCCTCGGCACTGGCGTAACTCAGGTACTCGGCGTGCTTGGCCCACGCCGCTTCTTCAGTCGCGCCGACGATCACGTTGAGGCCCATGAACACCTTGATGTCCTCAGGGTTGCGCCCCGCTTCAACCGCGCTGGCGCGCACCTTGTCGACCTGAACCTTGGTCGACGGTTTGTTCTGGCCGCTGATGAACACGCACTCGGCGTGACGCCCGGCAAACAGCAAACCGCGGTCGGAACTGCCGGCCTGAAACAGCACCGGCGTGCGCTGCGGTGACGGCTCGCAGAGGTGATAACCCTCGACCTGATAGAACTCGCCCTTGTGCTCGACCTTGTGCACTTTCTCCGGCTGCGCGTAGATCCGTTGCTCGCGGTCGTTGAGCACCGCGCCGTTTTCCCAGCTGCCTTCCCAGAGTTTGTAGAGCACTTCCAGGTACTCATCGGCCTGATCGTAACGACGGTCATGCTCGACTTGTTCGCTGAGACCCATAGCTTTCGCGGCGCTGTCCAGATAACCGGTAACGATGTTCCAGCCCACGCGTCCACGACTCAGATGATCGAGCGTCGACATGCGCCGGGCGAACAGATACGGCGGCTCGTAGGTGAGGTTGGCGGTGAGGCCGAAGCCGAGGTTTTTGGTCACGGCGGCCATGGCTGAAACCAGCAGCAGCGGGTCGTTGACCGGCAACTGGATCGACTCTTTCAGCGGCACATCGACCGAGTTCTGATAGACGTCGTACACGCCGACGATGTCGGCGATGAACAACCCGTCGAACAGCCCGCGCTCCAGCAGTTGCGCCAGTTCTGTCCAGTATTCAATGGTGTTGTAGCGAGTCGAGGTGTCACGCGGATGCGTCCACAAACCGTGATTGATATGGCCAATGCAGTTCATGTTGAACGCGTTGAGCAGGATCTTCTTTTTCGCCGCGCTCATCAGATCGTCCCTCGCAGCGGAGGGTTTTCATCGTTGAGGTAATAATTGCCCACCGCGTGATATTTCCAGCGCACCGGGTCGTGCAAGGTGTGCACGCGGGCGTTGCGCCAGTGACGGTCGAGACCGTGTTCGATCAACGTCGCCTGGCTGCCCGCCAGTTCGAACAGCGTGCTGCCGGCGGCGAGGGAAATTTCGGTGCTGATCGCGCGGGCCTCGGCGACGGCAATCGAAGCCGCGGCGACGGTGTCTGCATTGGTATCGGCTTGCGCCGCGTCGAGGAATTCGCCGGCGCGTTCGAGCAAGGCTTCGGTGGCGTGCAGACGAATACTCAAGTGGCCGAAGCTCTTCAGCGTCAGCGGATCTTCGGTGGCTTTGTCGTTGCCGGAATCGATCCATGGCCGGGTTTTGCTGCGCACAAAGTGCAGCGCGTCTTCGTACGCGGCGCGGGCGATGCCGGTGTCGATGGCGGCGTGAAGGATCTGCGCCAACGGGCCAACGGTGGTCGGGCGTTCGAAGGCGCTCTGGAATGGCAGCACGTCTTCAGCGGCGACGTAGACGTCTTCGAATACTACCGAGCCGCTGCCGGTGGTGCGCTGACCAAAACCGCTCCAGTCGTCGATCACGCTCAGCCCTTTGCTGTCACGCGGGACGAACGCCAGTTGCTGCACACCGTTTTCATCGACGACCGAGGTCGGGATGCGCTGCGCGTAAATCGCGCCGGTCGCATAGAACTTGCGACCGTTGATGCGATAACCGTCGCCGTCGCGCTTGAGGCTGGTGACGCGGTCGTGGGCGGTTTTCGTGCCCAGTTCCGCCAGTGCATTACCGAAGCGTTGCCCCGCGAGCACTTCGGCGTACAGCCGTTGTTTTTGCGCGTGGCTGCCGTTCACGCGCAGCACTTCCAGCGCATAAAAATGGTTCTGTGGAATCTGCCCGAGCGAGCCATCAGCCTGAGCGATCAGGGCGATGACTTTGGCCAGGGTGACGTTGGACACGCCAGCGCCGCCGTATTCCTTCGGCACGCTGATGCCCCACAGGCCCGAGCGGGAAAACACGTCGAGTTCCGGCAGTGGCAGGCGGCGTTCACGGTCGCGCACGGCGCTGTCGCGTTTGAAGTCTTCGGCCAGGTCGCTGGCGACAATCAGGGCTTGCTCATCGCTGGTGATGACCGCGACGTGATGGGAAAAAGTCATAGGTTTCTCCAGATGTCTGGTCGTCAGATCCAGGAATGGCGAGCCGGCAAAGTGCCGTTGAGGCGATAGGCGCCGACCGCGTGATATTTCCAGCGCACCGGGTCGTGCAGCGTGTGCACGCGGGCGTTGCGCCAGTGACGGTCGAGGTTGAATTCGGCGAGGGTCGCGCGGCTGCCGGCCAGTTCGAACAGCTTTTCGCTGGCTTGCAGGGAGATCTCGGTGGTCAGCACTTTCGCTTCGGCCACGGCAATCGAAGCGCGCGCGGCAGACTCGGCGGTGAGCGGCGCGGCGTGCACCTGATCGAGCACTTTGCCGGCCTTGCGCAACAGCGCTTCGGCGGCGTGCAGTTCTATTTTCAGTTTGCCGATGTCGGCGATCACGTAAAGGTCATCGCTAGCGCGTTCGACCTTGGCATCGATCCATGGCCGGGCGCGGGTTTTGACGAACTCGATGGCGTCATCGATGGCGCCACGGGCGATGCCGGCGTCGATCGCTGCCTGAATCAGCTGCGACACCGCGCCTTGGGTGTTCGGGGTTTCGTTGATTTTCCAGTTGTCGACGACCAGGCTCGACTCGACGCGCACGTTGTTCAGCAGGATCGTGCCGCTGGCAGTGGTGCGCTGACCGAACCCCGACCAGTCATCAACGATGCGCAAACCCGGGGTGCCGCGACGGACGAAGGCCAGCACTTGCTTGCCGTCATCGTTGAGCGCTTTGACCGCAACCCAGTGCGCAAACAGCGCGCCGGTGGAATAGAATTTTTGGCCATTGATCACGTAATCGTCGCCGTCGGCGGTGATCCGCGCTTTCAATTCCAGGGTGTTTTTGGTGCCGCGTTCCGGGCCGGCATTGCCGATGCGCCAGCCTTCCAGAACGCTCTGGAACAGCTGTTTTTTCTGCGCTTCGGTGGCGCTGCCGAGCACCAGATTGATGATGCCGAACTGGTTCTGCGGGATCTGCCCCAGCGCCGGGTCGGCGGCGGAAATGATCGCGAACACTTCGGCCAGCGTCACGAACGAAACCTGCGGGCCACCGTATTCACGCGGAATGGCGATGCTGCCCAGGCCGCTGCGAGTGAACTGTTCGATTTCCGACCATGGCAGCTTGCGCTGACGATCGCGCTTGGCGGCCTGCACGCGGGCGACTTGCGCCAGATCATGGGCGGCCTTGATGGCTTGGGCGTCGTTGCGCAAGACCTGCGCGGGCAACAACAACGGGGCGATGTCCAGATCCGACTGGACGTTTGCGTCTGCCAGACTGGACATCAGTGCCGCTCCTTGGCTGCACGCAATGCCCTGGCGATCTGCACTGGGGTGATTGTGTTCCGGACCATACTACCTACCTCACATCTCATGAAAAACGCCGCAAAAATGCGACGAACGAAAGAATGTCCGGTGGTCCGGTTCATATACCCTAAGCGTGTATAAATATTAAATAAACTAACTTTTAGGAATATGCATAGAAGGGGTGATGGTCGGGTTGGTTAACTGCTTTTATCTGCGTCGGCAACCCCTTGGGCCAAGAGGGTTTTGTGCTGAGGGGATTTTTGTGGGGAGGGGATTTATCCCGATGGCCTGCGTAGCAGGTCCTGCTTTTATTTTTTAAAAACGGGGGCCGCTGCGCAGCCCATCGGGGATAAATCCCCTCACTACAGAACCCCTGACCCTTGAAGATAGGGGTTACGGCTTGCGGGATTCGGCAGCCTTAAGCTCGGCCCTCAGTGGCACTTTCAGGTAGGGATTCACACAGCCGATCTTCAACGTGCGCGGCGGTGCCCAGCGCGAGTTGTTGCCGACCCGGTCGAGGATGCAATAGGTCACGTCCAGCCGCAGGTCTTCGCCCGCTTCGACAATCACCGCTGGCGGCACCCAGACCTGAATCGGCAAGCCGACATCCGCTGCCGTCAGCGGCGCCAGATCCATGCGCACATCGCCCCAGCGCAAGGTGATGGCGTCGTCTTCGGCCATGTTCAGGTACGGCTCGATGGTCAGCGGTACGCCGCGTTTGATCTGGTTCGGGTTTACGCCCTGACGGCGAATGGTCTCGGGCAAAGTCACAGGCGCCAATTGTTGGTTTTCGTCTTCGCACAGCGCTGTGGGTTGCCCGCCGGGGCAGTCGAGTTTGATCTGTACGCGCGTCGCCGCCGAAAGTGCCGGGCCATGACCGACCTGCATCACTCGATAGTGAACGCGTGCCGAGCCGCTGATGACGAAGCTTTCCGGGACGCGCAGGCTCACCGCCAGGTCGACGTCCTCGGCGGTCAATACTTGCGAGGCGACGTAGCAGTTGTTCCAGAACAGCTCGATCAGATCCCCCGTGTCCATACCGGGATAGGGCGGCACATCGACCAGCAGGTGCGCCGCCGCTGCCAGGTTGATGCCGGTTTGTTGTGCGGGCGCCAGGGTCGGCGCCGCCAGCTCGAGGGTATGCGAAGTGCGGGTCATCGGTTTCTCTCCTTGAAGCGTTGCAACGAAGTCCGTTTCTGAAAAAACAAAAGGCGTGAATTAACAGGCAATAAAACAATGCGTTTTGCTGTTATAAAAAGACTGTTGGGTTCATTAAGTGCGCCGGTTGGCGACTAGATAAGAAGAAGCGGAGAGGGGAGTCAATAGAGGGGGTTAGTTAATCCGGGAATTACGGTTTAATCAGAAGTTTCCTACAGTGATGAGGCAGTCTGCCTAGGTGTGCTGGCGAATCAGGCTACAGTTTTAGCGATTTTTTATCACGTTCAATGCACAGCCATTTGCACACCGTTCGATAGTGTGCCACTAAATTAAAGTGAGTTATATCTGTTGCAGAACATATATATGTGCTGCTCATTATTGGCTGGGTTGGTGTTTGTGAGGGGAGGGGAGGGGAGGGGACTTTATAAGTCGCCTAACTTCCATCCGTGGAAGTTGGTGGCGGGTACAGATAAAAGTTCTCAGGCGTGATTCAGGAACTTGCTGAGAAACTGTTTGGTACGCTCTTCTTTCGGGTTGGCAAACAACGCTTTGGCCTCACCTTGTTCGACGATCACGCCTTTGTCGAAAAACACCACACGGTTGGCCACGTCGCGGGCAAAACCCATTTCGTGAGTGACGATGACCATGGTGCGTTTTTCTTCGGCGAGGCCACGAATGGTCGCCAGCACTTCGCCGACCAATTCCGGGTCGAGGGCCGAAGTCGGCTCGTCGAACAGGATCACTTCCGGCTCCATCGCCAACGCCCGGGCAATCGCCACACGCTGTTGCTGACCGCCGGAGAGACGACGCGGATAGGCGTCTTCTTTGCCCGCCAGCCCGACCTTGGCCATCAGCGCTTTACCCAGAACAATGGCTTTTTCGCGTGCCATCTTCTTGACCACGACCGGGCCTTCGATGACGTTCTCAAGCGCGGTGCGATGGGGGAACAGGTTGAAGTTCTGGAACACGAAACCGACGTGTTGGCGCAGGTTGCGTACCAGCGCTTGCTGCTGGTTCAACGGGCGACTGGTATCGATCTCGATATCGCCGACCTTGATCCGGCCGCTGGTGGGTTGTTCAAGGAAATTCAGGCAGCGCAGGAACGTCGTTTTCCCCGAACCGCTGGGGCCGATGATCGCGACGACTTCGCCTTCCTTGACCTCCAGGTCGATGCCGTTGAGCACGACCTGACCCTTGAATTGCTTGGTCAGTTTTTCCACGACAATCATCGTCAGGACTCCTGGTCGTGCCGATTGACCCGCTCTTCCAACTTGTTCTGGAAGTGCGAAAGCACCGTGGCCAGAATCCAGTAGATCAGCGCGGCGGCAAGATACATGGTGAAGACTTCGAAAGTCCGGGCGGTAATCAACTGGGCCTGACGGAACAGCTCCGGCACCTGAATGGTGGCGGCGAGTGCCGTGTCCTTGACCAGCGAAATGAAGCTGTTGCCCAACGGCGGCAACGCCGTGCGCATCGCTTGCGGCAGGATGGCCCGGCGCAGGGTTTGCGCACGGGTCATGCCGATGCTCGCAGCGGCTTCCCACTGGCCACGTTCGATCGAACCGATCGCAGCACGGAGAATTTCACAGGCGTACGCGGCCATGTTCAGCGAGAAGCCGATCAGCGCTGCTGGTAGCGGATCCAGTTCGATTCCCAGTTGCGGGAAGCCGTAATAGATCACGAACAACTGCACCAGCAACGGCGTCCCGCGAAAGAACGACACGTAGACGCGCGCCAGCCAGCTCACTGATTTGAAGCGCGACAGGCGCATCAACGCCAGGCCGAAGCCCAGCAGCAAGCCGAAGAACATCCCGCCGAGGCTGAGGACTACCGTGTAGTACGCGCCCTTGAGCAGAAAGGGCGCGGAGTCCAGCAACAGCGCCGATGTTTCGGCGAGTTGCTGGCTCAACTGCGGGAAGTGCGCTTCGAATTGAAATCCAACTTCCATTATTTAGTGACGTCTGCGTTGAAGTACTTCTCGGACAGCTTCTTCAACGTGCCGTCTGCACGCAGTTCGTCGATGGCCTTGTTCACGGCAGCCAGCAGTTCCGGCTCACCTTTGCGCAGGGCAACACCGGCTTCCTGACGGGAGAAGGCTTCACCGGCGGCTACGGTTTTCGGGGCTTTCTTGGCGTATTCCAGCGCGGCCAGACGGTCGATCAGGATGGCGTCGGTGCGGCCGTTGTTGAGGTCGGCGAACTTGGTCGGATCATCGTCATAGGTGCGCACGTCAGCGCCCGGCACGTTGGCGCGAACCCATTGTTCGTAGTTGGTGCCCAGGCCGACACCGACTTTCTTGCCGGACAGGTCATTGGCGGTCTTGATGTTCAGCGCCGCTTCTTTGCTCTTCAGCACCAGTGCCTGAATCCCGGAAACGGTATACGGCTCGGAGAAGTCATACTTCTTTTTGCGCTCGTCGGAGATGGTCACCTGGTTGACTACTACGTCCAGACGCTTGGATTCCAGCGCGGCGAGAATGCCGTCCCACTTGGTCGGCTGAATCTTGGCTTTGACGCCGAGTTTTTGCGCGATTGCTTCGGAGAGCTCGACTTCGAAACCGGAGAGTTTGCCGTCGGCATCGACGAAGCTGAATGGAGGGTAAGTGCCTTCCAGGCCGACGTTGATAACGCCTTTGTCCTTGATCTGTTGCAGCTGCTCACCGGCGACTGCCTGGCCGATCAGACCGGCGCTCAGCGCCAGGCCCAGTGAACCCACCAACAGATTGCGACGTAGTGCGGAAAAATTCATGACGAGCCCCTGTGTTTTCTTATGGAAGACGCTAAAGGAAAGTTGGCGAATGGGTGATTCGTGCGCCTGCGTTATCGTGCCCTAAAGCAGCTTATGCGTCTTGCGCGAAATTCGCCTGCGGCGAGACTATAAGATGTCTGCGTTAGACTTGAAAATACTTAATATCGAAAATGATATTCTTTATTGGAATATGAAGCGTCTGTTGATCGTACCCACGCTCTGCGTGGGAATGCCTCTGGGGACGCTCCGCGTTCCAGCTCTAAAAGGGACGCGGAGCGTCCCAGGCTGCATTCCCACGCAGAGCGTGGGGAACGATCTCGTTACAGAAACTCCGTGTAGGCAAACAACGCCGGCGCGCCGCCGGTGTGCAGGAAAATGATCGGGCCTTCATCAAAGCGCTGACGCCCGATCCCGTCCAGCAATCCCGCCATCGCCTTGCCGGTATAAACCGGATCCAGCAGCACCGCTTCCTGACTGGACAAAAGCTTCACCGCCGCCAACGTCCCGGCATTCGGCTCGCCATAACGCGGACCAAAATATTCGTCCCACAACTCGACCTTGAAACTGGCCGGCAGTTCGACGCCGAGCAGCTCCGCCGTACGTTCCGCGAGACCCTGCACCTTCGGCCGTTGATCTTCTTCACTGCGCGAAACCGTCACGCCGATCACCGGTAATTGCGGCAGCACTTCGCTCAACGCCAAGGCCAGACCACTGTGCGTCCCGGCACTGCCCGAGGCCAACACCACGGCGGCGAAATTCAGGCCGGTGTCTTTGATCTGCTCGGCCAGTTCCAGGCCGGCGCGCACATAACCCAGCGCACCGAGCGCATTTGAGCCACCAATTGGCACCAGATACGGTTTCTTGCCATTGCTGCGTAAACGCACGGCGAGGGCGGCGAGTTGTTCATCCGCGTTGTCGAGGTTGTCGACCAGCTCGACCTTGGTGTCGAACAGATCCAGCAGCAGACGGTTGCCGTTGCCGGTGTAGTTGCTGTCGTCGGTGCCCAGCGGATTTTCCAGCAACGCCACGCAGCCGAGACCGAGTTTGGCGGCCAGCGCAGCCGTTTGGCGCACGTGGTTCGATTGCAGCGCGCCGGCGGTGATCAGCGTATCGGCACCTTGTGCCAGAGCATCGGCGGCGAGGTATTCGAGTTTGCGCAACTTGTTGCCGCCCATCGCCAGCGGCGTCAGGTCATCGCGTTTGATGTACACCTCGCGGCCTAGCCATGTGGACAGGCGTTCGAGTTTTTCCAGCGGCGTCGGATGGCCGAGCAGGTCGAGACGGTTAAAGCATTCCAGCTGATTCTTGATCATGAGTCCGTACTGGCGGAGAAAGATGAAAGGACTATAGGCACGCGCTTTTGCAGGGGCAACCGTGAATCGCTTATAGCCAAATGAACTGAGCCCAGCACTATCGGTTCTTAATTCGCCCTCGCGAGCATGCCGTAAAGTAGTCGCCGTTGACGCGGCCAGACAGTCCGGCCGCCCGTGAGGAGTCTTTACCGTGAGCGAGCGTTCCAGCCATTGGCAATTGCAGACCATCGTCAGTCAACTGCGCAGCGCGCGGGATCAGTGGCGGGCACAGAACGGCCGGGCGTCCGGCGAGCAGGGTGGTCGCGAGTTGCCGTCGCGGGCGGCGATGGCGGAAATTCTTGAAGCGCTGTGTGGTGCGCTATTCCCGATGCGGTTGGGCCCGGTGGATCTGCGTGAAGAAAGTGAAGATTTCTACGTCGGCCACACCCTCGATGTCGCCCTGAATGCCTTGTTGGCACAAACCCGTCTGGAGCTGCGCTACGTCGCCCGCCACAGCGCGCAGGCTGACACTGAAGTCGAGGCCCGCGCGATTCAGATCGTCCAGGATTTCGCCCTGGCCTTGCCGGGTCTGCGCTCGCTGCTCGACTCCGATGTGCTGGCCGCTTATCACGGTGATCCGGCGGCGCGCAGCGTTGATGAAGTGCTGCTGTGCTACCCGGGGATTCTGGCGGTGATTCACCATCGTCTGGCGCACCATTTGTATCGCGCCGGGCTACCGTTGCTGGCACGGATCAGTGCGGAAATCGCCCATTCGGCGACCGGCATCGATATTCACCCGGGGGCGCAGATCGGCCGTAGCTTCTTTATCGATCACGGTACCGGTGTGGTGATTGGTGAGACCGCGATCATTGGCGAGCGCGTGCGGATTTATCAAGCGGTGACGTTGGGCGCCAAACGCTTCCCGGCGGACGAAGACGGTCAGTTGCAGAAGGGCCATCCGCGCCATCCGATCGTGGAAGATGATGTGGTGATTTACGCCGGGGCGACGATTCTCGGACGGATTACCATTGGCAAGGGTTCGACCATTGGCGGCAACGTGTGGCTGACGCGCAGCGTGCCGGCCGGATGCAATCTGACCCAGGCCAACCTGCAGCACGATGACGGCACACAAAAGTAAGATCCCATGTAGGAGCTGCCGAAGGCTGCGATCTTTTGATCTACAAAAACAAGATCAAAAGATCGCAGCCTTC
>NZ_RWIL01000091.1:0-1061 GCF_009764635.1 Pseudomonas sp. PB103
ACATCGTTGGGTATTACAACAACGAACGGCTTCACTCGAAACTGGGATATCTGCCACCGACCGTCTATGAGCGGGCGATGGCGTCAAAACCACCTATCGAGGTGTCCGGAATTAGTTGACCACTGCAATCCCGGCGACTTTGAGGAGTTTGTACAAGTTGCGAGCCTGTGCATACTCATGCATCGGAATGATCTTTTGGCCAGGTTTGTGTTCCTGACTGATAGGGCTGGCTTCAAAGGCGAAGATACGCTCTACGAAGATTTACTGCGGAAAAATCTGCCGGGAAGGGCAGATATTGATGAATGGTTTCATCCGGTGTATTCGCAATTGATCAGGGCGATATATGCGCCAGATCGGTCAGCTGCGTCTGCGCTTTTGAATGAATATTGCGCTCAATGGTACGTTTCCTTCGGGGAACTACAAGCCAGTTGGCATGATGCTCACTTGAGTATTAATGGTGATGACGGTAGTTACTTCGGGTATTGGGCGTTTGAGGCGGGTGCCATCGCATTTTTGTATGGGATCGATGATAGCCAGATAAATCAGATGATTTATCCAAAAGATCTTGTTGAGTATGCGAGAAAGATTGCAGGACAGGAGAGGCAATGAAGGTTGTTTACCTATTGTTTATGACGTTGACATGGATATTGTCCGCGAACGCAGCGCCAGTCGGTTTAAGTAAAAACCGTACAATGCCTACCAACATGATCGCTGCCATCGTGAAGGAAAGCGAAATGCCTGCCGATAGTTTCCACTCCATTGCAGATGGCGCCGTGAACTGGAGCGGTGGAACGATGGCTGCCGTGGTGATCGAAGATCCGAATGGCATTTGCGCGATTTACAGGTATCAAGAAGGCCAGTTGGATCTGCCTTTTGAAGGCGTGCCCTGTAGGTTTCTGGGGCCACCCTCGCTGATGTCGGATAGAAAAACTGCTATGCCCGATGTCGTGTTCGCCGTCGAGTTGTTCGTCCCCAACCGGGGCGGGATGGCCAATCACAAAGTGGCGTTTTATTACGATGCAGAGAAGAACGCTTATTGCGAGAGTCAGTCGCTTGCGAGT
>NZ_RWIL01000092.1:0-1256 GCF_009764635.1 Pseudomonas sp. PB103
TGCAGTGGTCAACTAATTCCGGACACCTCGATAGGTGGTTTTGACGCCATCGCCCGCTCATAGACGGTCGGTGGCAGATATCCCAGTTTCGAGTGAAGCCGTTCGTTGTTGTAATACCCAACGATGTACTCGGTGATGTCGCGGATCGCTTCGGTATGATTGGCGTAGTCACGTCGCCATACCCGCTCCATTTTCAAGCTCAGGAAGAAGCGTTCCATCACCGCATTGTCCCAGCAATTACCTTTACGGCTCATGCTCTGCTGCATGTCGTTTCTTGCCAGTAACTCTCTGTAAGTTGCACTCGCGTATTGGCTGCCACGATCCGAGTGGGCAATCAGGCCTGGCGGCGGTTGGCGCTGTGCGATGGCCAGTTGCATCGCAGTGCACACCAGCTCTGCCGGCATGTTCGGAGCCATCGACCAGCCCACGATCTTGCGTGAAAACAAGTCCAACACCACGGCCAGATACAGCCAGCCACTGCGGGTGCGGATGTAGGTGATGTCTGCCACCCAAGCCTTGTTTGGCGCCGCCGGATCAAATTTTCGGCTCAGTACATTTTCGGCAATCGGCAGATCATGATTGCTATCGGTCGTGTGCACAAACTTGCGCTTCCAAGCCGAACGTAGCCCATTGGCACGCATCAAACGGCGGATTTTATACAGCCCAACAGACAGGCCTTTGCCGCGCAAAGCATCGCGCAAGGGCCGGCTGCCGTAGCAGCCACCACTCTCGGCAAAAGACGCCTTGAGTTGCACAACGACAGGACAACTCTGCCGGACGGGCGCATCAGCACGCTTTTGCGACTCATAGAAGCCCGAGCGACTGATGCTCAGTAACCGACAGACATGCGTCACTGAGTAGGCCTTCTGTTGCAGCTGCCGAACCAGTCGATACCTTACTTCAGCTCGCGGGCAAAGAAGGCCGTAGCCTTTTTTAAGATGTCGTTATCCATCTTGAGCTGGCGATTTTCCTGTTCCAATTGCCGGATGCGCTGTTGCTCTGCCGTCAATGGCTTGCCGATTCCGGCCTGCCCCAATTGCTCTGCCTCGTACTGTTGAACCCAGCGTCGAACGGCTGTCTCACCAATGTTCAGATCTTGGCAAACCTGCGTAATGGTTAGCCCCTGATCCTTGATCATCTTCACGACTTGCAGCTTGAAGCTGTCGTCGAATGCCCTGCGTTTTTTGGTCATGAATAACTCCTCGATAGATGTATTTTCCACCTATCGGGGTGTCCGGGGAAATTAGACCACTACA
>NZ_RWIL01000093.1:0-14831 GCF_009764635.1 Pseudomonas sp. PB103
GATCGATCCCGGAGCGAAGGGACCCCGAGCCCCAGCGAGCGGGCCGCACGTAGGAGCAAGCCTTTTGGGTTACCTTTTCGGCGTTTGGAAAAGGTGACCCGCCGTAAGGGCGGAACCCTAAGCAGCCCTAACCGCAGCAACGGATATGTACACGAACCGCACGAAAAACACGGCCTGCCCGATAACCGCCCACAAAAAATGCCCCGATCTCTCAACCGGGGCATTCAGCACAACATTAAACAACGATCAAACCATCAATGCGAAACCGCCCCACTCGCCCCCAACCCCGTCTGCGAACGCACAAACTGCGGGAAGAACAGCGCGCGTTCTTTATCCGCAGCCGCCGATTTATCAGTAATCGAGAAGAACCAGATCCCGACAAAAGCAATGATCATCGAAAACAGCGCCGGATACTCGTAAGGGAAGATCGCCTTCTCATGATGCAGAATCTGCACCCAAATGGTCGGCCCAAGAATCATCAGACCCACCGCACTTACCAGACCCAACCACCCACCAATCATCGCGCCACGAGTGGTCAGCTTCTTCCAGTACATCGAAAGCAGCAGCACCGGGAAGTTACAGCTCGCGGCAATCGAGAACGCCAGGCCCACCATGAACGCAATGTTCTGGCTTTCGAACAAAATACCCAGGCCAATAGCCAGGATCCCAAGTGCGATCGTGGTGATCTTCGAAACGCGAATCTCATCCTTGTCGTTAGCCTTGCCCTTCTTGATCACGCTGGCATACAGATCGTGAGACACCGCAGAAGCACCGGCCAGCGTCAGACCCGCCACTACCGCCAGAATCGTCGCAAACGCTACGGCCGAGATAAAGCCAAGGAAGATACTTCCGCCCACCGCGTCAGCCAGGTGCACCGCCGCCATGTTGTTGCCGCCAAGCAGAGCGCCCGCTGCATCTTTAAAGGCCGGATTAGTACTGACCAACAGAATCGCGCCGAAGCCGATGATGAACGTCAGGATGTAGAAGTAACCAATGAAGCCAGTCGCGTACAGCACGCTCTTACGCGCCTCTTTTGCGTCGCTCACGGTGAAGAAGCGCATCAGAATGTGTGGCAGGCCAGCAGTACCGAACATCAGCGCCAGACCGAGGGAGAACGCCGAAATCGGATCTTTCACCAGACCGCCCGGGCTCATGATCGCCTCACCCTTCGGGTGAACCTTGATCGCTTCCGAGAACAGCATGTTGAAGTCGAAGTTGACGTGTTTCATCACCATCAGCGCCATGAACGAGGCACCGGACAGCAACAGCACCGCCTTGATGATTTGCACCCAAGTGGTTGCCAGCATGCCGCCGAACAGCACGTACATGCACATCAGGATGCCGACCAGAATCACCGCCACGTAGTAATCGAGACCGAACAGCAACTGGATCAGCTTGCCGGCACCGACCATTTGCGCGATCAGGTAAAACGCCACCACCACCAGCGAACCGCAAGCCGACAGCGTGCGGATCTGGGTTTGCCCGAGGCGGTAGGACGCCACGTCGGCAAAGGTGTATTTACCCAGGTTACGCAGACGCTCGGCGATCAGGAACAGAATGATCGGCCAACCCACCAGGAAGCCGATCGAGTAGATCAGGCCATCGTAGCCGGAGGTGAACACCAGCGCGGAAATCCCCAGGAAGGACGCCGCCGACATGTAGTCACCGGCAATCGCCAGACCATTCTGAAAACCGGTGATCTTGCCGCCCGCCGCGTAATAGTCGGCAGCCGACTTGTTACGCTTGGACGCCCAGTAAGTGATGCACAGGGTTGCACCGACGAACACCACGAACATGGCGATTGCGGCGACGTTGAGCGGTTGTTTGTGCACTTCGCCGGTCAGGGCGTCAGCGGCCCAGACGGCTGGCGCGAACGCCGAGATGCTCAGAAGAGCCAGTAGACGCCGGATCATTGCTGAGCCTCCTTGAGAATCGCATTGTTCAGGTCGTCAAACTCACCATTGGCGCGGCGCACGTAGATAGCGGTCAGGATGAAAGCCGAAATAATCAGGCCAACGCCGATCGGAATGCCCCAGGTAATTGAAGATTCAGGACTGAGTTTCGCCCCGAGCACTTGCGGCCCGTACGCGATCAGCAGGATGAATGCGGAGTAAAGCCCTAGCATGATTGCCGAGAGAATCCAGGCGAATCGTTCCCTTTTCTGAACCAGCTCCTTGAATCGGGGACTGTTTTGAATCGAGAGGTAAATGCTGTCGTTCATTGTTTTTATCCTCGCAGCACAAATTATTGTTGGAACATAGCTAATGTATGCGGCTGCGAGCGCGGTAACAGACGACCTTAGTAGTAGAACGCCATGACAAATTCGCCATTTTTCAGCACACACAAAAACCTGTGGGAGCTGGCTTGCCAGCGATGGCGTCGTGTCAGTCAACTGATTAGTCAACTGACCGACCGCTATCGCGGGCAAGCCCGCTCCCACAGGGTTTGCGTTGATCCGAAGCTATTTGCGGTTATTTGGTCCAGTCAGCCACGCGATCCGGGTGCTTGGCGACCCAATCTTTTGCCGCTGCTTCAGGTTTGGCACCGTCCTGAATCGCCAGCATCACTTCGCCGATCTCGTCTTTCGACGCCCACTGGAAGTTTTTCAGGAACTTGGCCACTTCCGGTGCCTTGGCATCGAGCTCTTTGCTGCCGATGCTGTTCACGGTTTCAGCCGCGCCGTACACGCCTTTCGGGTCGTCGAGGAAGCGCAGTTTCCACTTGGCGAACATCCAGTGCGGCACCCAACCGGTCACGGCAATGGATTCGTTTTTCTTCTCGGCACGGGTCAGCTCGGCAATCATGCCGGCGCCGGAACTGGCTTTGAGGTTGTATTTGTCGAGGCCGTAATCCTTGATCGCCTGATCGGTCTTGAGCATCACGCCTGAACCGGCATCGATACCGACGATACGGTTCTTGAAGGTGTCATCGGTTTTCAGGTCTTCGATCGACTTGGCTTTGACGTACTCCGGCACGATCAGGCCGATTTTCGCGTCCTTGAAGTTCGGGCCGTAATCGACGACCTGATCCTTGTTTTTCGTCCAGTATTCGCCATGGGTGACGGGCAGCCAGGCCGAGAGCATGGCGTCGAGTTTACCGGTGGCAACACCTTGCCACATGATCCCGGTGGCGACGGCTTGCAGCTTCACGTCATAGCCGAGTTTCTGCTTGATCACTTCGGCCGCTACGTGGGTGGTCGCAACGCTGTCGGACCAGCCGTCAACGTAACCGATGTTCAGGGTCTTGGTTTCCGCGCTGGCCAGTGTTGCGCCCATCGCAAGCGCCAGTGCGGCACCTGCGCCTAAAAGTCGTCGCATCTTCATCGTTACTTCCCCGAAATGCTGCGCCCGACGGATGAAGGGCGGCGTCAACGTATTGTTATGGTGCACAGCGCCCCCATCACGCCTGACCGCAAACTCGCTGGACCATCAGTGGAGTGCTGACGCTTTCGATCATCAACCTGACGACGCTCGCGACCTGCTCTGTCAGCGACCTCAAGACAACGAGAAACGACATCAGAAGGCCATTAATCGCCTGCGAATAATTGGCGCCAGACAATCCGCCCGAACTTTGCATGTGCAAATGATGCGAGCCACCAACCCCGGATAAATGCAGGTAACATGCGTCGCTTTGCAGCCACTCGGCCCGACCATGTCCGCGACGTCCCGCTTCCCCTTCCCTGCTTATTTATTTGCCTGCCTGCTGGGCCTGTTTGCCCTCGGCGGCTTCTGGTACGGCCTCGGTAAACCGGTGATCCTGCCGGACGCCGCGACGCCGACGCACAAGCTGCAATGCGCGTCCTATACGCCGTTCGATAAAGACCAATCGCCGTTCGACGTGCCGTTCAAACTGCGCCCCGAGCGCATGGACGCTGACCTCGCGTTATTGGCGACCCGCTTTGAATGCATCCGCACCTATTCAATGACCGGCCTTGAAGCGCTGCCCGATCTGGCGCGCAAGCATGGTCTGAAATTGATGATCGGCGCCTGGATCAACAGCAACCCGGTCGATACGGAGAAGGAAGTCGACCTGCTGATCAAATCGGCCAACGCCAACCCGGACGTGGTCAGCGCGGTGATCGTCGGCAACGAAGCGTTGCTGCGCAAGGAGGTCACCGGCGCGCAACTGGTCCGACTGATCACCAAGGTCAAGAGCCAGATCAAGCAACCGGTCACCTACGCCGATGTCTGGGAGTTCTGGCTCAAGCATCCGGAAGTCGCGCCGGCAGTGGATTTCCTGACCATTCATTTGCTGCCTTACTGGGAAGATGATCCCTCGAACATCGATGCTGCCCTGCACCACGTGGCAGAGGTGCGTCAGGTATTCGGCAACAAATTCGCACCCAAAGACGTGATGATCGGAGAGACCGGCTGGCCGAGCGAAGGCCGCCAGCGTGAAACCGCCCTGCCGAGCCGGGTCAACGAAGCCAAGTTCATTCGTGGTTTTGTCGCCATGGCCGAGAAGGAAGGCTGGCATTACAACCTGATCGAAGCTTTTGATCAGCCCTGGAAGCGGGCGAGTGAAGGCGCGGTCGGTGGCTACTGGGGACTGTTCGATGCGGATCGTCAGGACAAGGGTGTACTCGCCGGCCCCGTGACCAATGTGCCGTTCTGGAAAGAATGGCTGGCGGTCGGTGGTTTGATTTTCCTTGGCACGTTGATCCTTGGTGGGCGCGTTCGCACCACGCGTTCGGCACTGGTGTTGCCGCTGTTGGGCGCCCTCGCCGCTTGTTCGATTGGCGCCTGGGGTGATCTGGCGCGGGTGACTACACGGTTTGCCAGCGAATGGTTGTGGGTCGGCTTGCTGACGGCGTTGAATCTGCTGGTATTGGCGCATGCCGCACTGACGCTGAGCGCACGCACCGGCTGGCGTGAGCGTGCGTTCAATGTGCTGGAGCGACGTGCAGGCTGGCTGGTCGCGGCGGCAGGTTTTGCCGCTGCCGTGATGATGCTCGAGATGGTTTTTGATCCGCGTTATCGCAGCTTTGCGAGCATGGCGTTTGTGCTGCCGGCGCTGGTTTACCTGTGCCGACCGGTGAACGTGCCGCGTCGCGAGATCGCTCTGCTGACCTTTATTGTCGGTGCGGGGATTGCGCCGCAGCTGTATCAGGAAGGCTTGCAGAATCAGCAGGCGTGGGGCTGGGCGTTGGTCAGCGTGTTGATGGTCGCAGCCCTTTGGCGCTGCCTGCGCGTTCGCCAGATCTGATTTTCAGCGCCTTCGAAGCCCTCATCGCTGGCAAGCCAGCTCCCACAGAATATTGGTTGAGCACAACATGTGTGTACGACCCAAAAACCTGTGGGAGCTGGCTTGCCAGCGATGACTGACTGTCAGGCGCTGGGGGACTTACGGACCAGGCGCAACCCGGCAATCACCAGCGCAAACACCGCTAAAGTGGTGTTGTACAAAGCCAGCGCCGGCACCCCGAACACCAGCGCCAGCACCGCCAGCCACCACCCTGCCCGCCCGGGCACGACAAAACCGATCAGCGCCGCACCGAGCGCGGTCCAGCCCAGCACCTTGAAGTGAATCATCAGCCCAAGGTTGGAGCGCAACTGGCATTCCCAGCGACTGGCCTCATCCACGCAAATGCCCACCCACTTGCCGTCCTCCATAAAGCCATACCGCGCGGCATAACTGGCAGCCAGCCACAACGGCAACAGAACGAGCAGCAGAATCACGGGCAAGCGGCGGGACATGAAGCACTCCAAACATGGGAAATCGGCGGCCAGCTTAATCTGCCGTCAGCGGTGTGCAAGCGCTAACAACACTTAACTGTTCATTGATGCGGTGCAAAGTGTATC
This sequence comes from Pseudomonas sp. PB103, assembly GCF_009764635.1. Lineage (NCBI taxonomy): Bacteria > Pseudomonadati > Pseudomonadota > Gammaproteobacteria > Pseudomonadales > Pseudomonadaceae > Pseudomonas > Pseudomonas sp. PB103. The sequence goes on from NZ_RWIL01000093.1 coordinate 5,802, forward strand.
GTCCAGCTACTATTACTCCGAATTCTGCCTGTTTGGTGCCGATGCATGGCACTTTGGCGCAAACCCGGTGGTCATAGCCTGCGAACTTCATTCGGCACCTTCCTCTAAGGGATCTAGTCATGCTCCGTTCCTTGCGCTTCGCCGCGCTGTTCAGCGGCCTTATTTTGAGTGCGTCCGCACTGGCGGTGGACATCGATGCCGCCAGTTATGGCTATCCCCTGACCAACCCGTTCGAGGCGACCATCGCCACGACCCCGCCGGACTTGCGCCCGGAATTGCCGCTGGACGACGACATCAACCAGTCGGATCGCAGCCTGACGTTGCGCCCGGAGCGCGAGTTCATCCTGCCGGACAATTTCTGGGCAGTGAAGAAACTCACCTACCGGATCGCCACTCAGGACAAACCGGCACCGCTGATCTTCCTGATCGCTGGCACCGGCGCGCGTTATGACAGCACGCTCAACGAATACCTGAAAAAGCTTTACTACAAAGCCGGCTACCACGTCGTGCAGTTGTCGTCGCCGACCAGTTTCGACTTCATCAGCGCCGCCTCGCGCTTTGCCACTCCGGGCGTGACCAAGGAAGACGCCGAAGACATGTACCGGGTGATGCAAGCCGTGCGCGCGCAGAATCCGAAAGTGCCGGTCACCGAGTACTACCTGACCGGGTACAGCCTCGGCGCGCTGGATGCCGCCTTCGTTGCGCACCTGGACGAGACCCGTCGCAGCTTCAACTTCAAGAAAGTCCTGCTGCTCAACCCGCCGGTGAACCTCTACACCTCGGTGACCAACCTCGACAAGTTGGTGCAAACCGAAGTTAAAGGCATCAACAACAGCACCACCTTCTATGAGTTGGTGTTGAGCAAGTTGACCCGTTACTTCCAGCAGAAAGGCTACATCGACCTCAACGATGCGCTGCTCTATGACTTCCAACAGTCCAAGCAACATCTGACCAACGAACAGATGGCGATGCTGATCGGCACCTCGTTCCGCTTCTCGGCGGCCGACATTGCCTTCACCTCCGACTTGATCAACCGCCGCGGCCTGATCACCCCGCCGAAATTCCCGATCACCGAAGGCACCAGCCTCACGCCGTTCCTCAAGCGTGCGCTGCAGTGCGACTTCGACTGCTACCTGACCGATCAAGTGATTCCGATGTGGCGTGCCCGCACCGACGGCGGCAGCCTGCTGCAACTGATCGATCAGGTCAGCCTGTATGCACTCAAGGATTACCTGCACGACAGCCCGAAAATCGCCGTGATGCACAACGCCGACGACGTCATCCTCGGCCCGGGCGACCTCGGTTTCCTGCGCAAGACCTTCGGTGATCGCCTGACCGTTTACCCACTGGGCGGCCACTGCGGCAACCTTAACTACCGCGTCAACAGCGACGCTATGCTGGAGTTTTTCCGTGGCTAAATATCTCCTGCTGATGGCAGCGCTCCTCTGCGCAGGCGTGGCCCAGGCCGACAACAGTAAAGCCAACGCGCCGGTGGTGGTCGACAGTGACGGCTTCAAAGAGCCGCTGTCCAAACTCAAATTCAACCCGGGGCTGGATCAGCGCGAATTCGAGCGCTCGACGCTCAACGCGCTGAACGTCTACGACCCGCTGGAATCGTGGAACCGTCGGGTTTACCACTTCAACTACCGCTTCGACCAATGGGTGTTCCTGCCGGTGGTCGATGGCTATCGCTACATCACGCCAAGCTTCCTGCGCACCGGTGTGAGCAACTTCTTCAACAACCTCGGCGATGTGCCCAACCTGGTCAACAGCCTGTTGCAGTTCAAGGGTCAGCGCTCGATGGAAACCACCGCGCGCCTGCTGCTCAACACCACCATCGGCATCGCCGGTTTGTGGGATCCGGCCACGGCGATGGGCCTGCCGCGCCAAAGCGAAGACTTCGGCCAGACCCTGGGCTTCTACGGTGTACCGGGTGGCGCCTACTTCATCTTGCCGATCTTCGGCCCGTCGAACATCCGCGACACCGCCGGCCTGGCCGTGGACTACACCGCCGAATCGGCAATCAACTTCCTCAATGTGTCGGAAGTCAGCTCCAACCATCCGGAAGTCTGGGCGTTGCGCGCAGTCGACAAGCGCTATCAGACCAGCTTCCGCTACGGCCAGATGAATTCGCCGTTCGAGTACGAGAAAGTGCGTTACGTGTACACCGAAGCACGCAAGCTGCAGATCGCCGAATAGTTTTCGGCAGACACAAAAAGGGGCCATTCGATGCGAGTCGAATGGCCCTTTTTTTAGATCAAGGGATCGCAGCCTGCGGCAGCTCCTACAGGGGGTGCGCGATGCCCATGTAGGAGCTGCCGAAGGCTGCGATCTTTTAGCCTTTAACAGATTTCCAGATTTTGCCGACGACGGAAACCACCGCCAACACCACCGCACCGGCGATGATCCCCGCCACACCGTTGAGCAACATCGGCACCGCAAACCCGGCGCCACCGGCCGCCGCGCCAACGCCTTCAATCCAGTGATGCAGCACCGGCACGCCGTGAGTCAGGATGCCGCCGCCGACCAAAAACATCGCCGCCGTACCGACCACCGACAGGGTTTTCATCATGTACGGCGCCGCGCTAAAAATACCGCTGCCGACTTTTTTCGCGAACTGCCCGGGCTTCTGGGTCAGCCACAAGCCAAGGTCGTCGAGCTTGACGATGCCCGCCACCAGGCCATAAACACCCACGGTCATGACGATCGCGATGCCCGACATCACAATTACCTGTTGCGTCAGCGAAGCATCCGCCACGGTACCGAGGGTGATCGCGATGATTTCCGCCGACAGAATAAAGTCCGTGCGGATCGCGCCTTTGATCTTGTCCTTCTCATACGCCACCAGATCGGTCGCCGGATCAGCCACGGCCTCAGTCAGTTGCGCATGCCCGGCCTCGTCTTCAGCTTCGCTGTGCAAAAACTTGTGCGCGAGCTTCTCGAACCCTTCGAAACACAGGTACGCACCGCCGACCATCAACAGCGGTGTCACCAGCCACGGCACGAACGCACTGATTGCCAGCGCCGACGGCACGAGGATCAGTTTGTTGACGAACGACCCCTTGGCCACCGCCCAGACCACGGGAATTTCCCGCTCGGCACGCACACCGGAGACTTGCTGGGCATTGAGCGCCAGATCGTCACCAAGCACACCGGCGGTCTTCTTGGCGGCCATCTTGGTCATCAAGGCAACGTCGTCCAGAACGGTGGCGATATCGTCGATCAGCACCAGCAAACTGCTTCCTGCCATGAATCCTGTTTCCTTCTATGTATGAATGTTGCGAAGCATAACGCGACCACAGACCACACGGGGCATTCTTGAGCGCTGCGCGAGGCCGGTGCTACCATGCGCAACCGCCAGAACAGGCAAGGAACCACCGGGTTTATGAGCACAATCCGCGAGCGCAACAAAGAACTGATCCTGCGTGCCGCCAGTGAGGAGTTTGCCGACAAGGGCTTCGCTGCGACCAAAACCAGCGACATCGCCGCCAAGGCGGGATTGCCCAAGCCCAACGTCTACTACTACTTCAAGTCCAAGGAAAACCTCTACCGCGAGGTGCTGGAAAGTATCATCGTGCCGATCCTGCAGGCCTCGACCCCGTTCAATCCGGACGGTGTACCGAGCGAAGTGCTGAGCGGCTACATCCGCTCGAAGATCCGCATCTCCCGCGACCTGCCGTTCGCCTCGAAAGTGTTCGCCAGCGAAATCATGCACGGCGCCCCGCATTTGAGCGCCGACCTGGTCGAGCAGCTCAACGGCCAGGCCAAGCACAACATCGACTGCATCCAGAGCTGGATCGACCGCGGGCAAATCGCCCCGATCGACCCTAATCACCTGATGTTCAGCATCTGGGCGGCGACCCAGACCTACGCCGACTTTGACTGGCAGATCTCTGCGGTCACTGGGAAGGACAAGCTGGACGAGGCGGATTACGAGGCGGCGGCACAGACGATTATCCGGTTGGTGTTGAAGGGGTGTGAGCCGGATCAGTAAGACCGCGGTGATGCAATCGCTGGCAAGCCAGCTCCCACAGGGATTTGTGTTGTTTGCAAAACTTACATCCAACACAGGACTGACTTGCCAGCTCCCACAGGGATTTGTGTTGTTTGCAAAACTTACATCCAACACAGGACTGACTTGCCAACTCCCACAGGGATTTGTGTTGTTTGCAAAATTTGCATCCAACACAGGACTGACTTGCCAACTCCCACAGGGATTTGTTGTTTGCAAAATTTGCATCCAACACAGGACTGACTTGCCAGCTCCCACAGGGATTTTGTGTTGTTTGCAAAACTTACATCCAACACAGGACTGACTTGCCAACTCCCACAGGGATTTGTGTTGTTTGCAAAATTTGCATCCAACACAGGACTGACTTGCCAACTCCCACAAGGATTTGTTGCTTGCAAAATTTGCATCCAACACAGGACTGACTTGCCAACTCCCACAGGGATTTGTGTTGTTTGCAAAATTTGCATCCAACACAGGACTGACTTGCCAACTCTCACAATCACTCATGCAGAAATGCAAAATCTTTGTCCAGCACAAAAACCTGTGGGAGCTGGCTTGCCAGCGATGAAGGCAACTCGGTTTCAGCTCAAGCCCAAATGGCATCCCACAGCGGATAATCACCCAGCTTTTTCACCAAGCCTGCCCGCAATGGGTTAGCCACTACATACCGCGCCATCTTCACCAAATCCTCCTCACGCCGCAGTGCACGATCATGAAAGCCTTGCTGCCAAAGCGGCCCGCTTCGACCGCTGAACGCATTCACGTCCCGTGCAATCAAAGATTTGGTTTCCCCCATCAGCCTTCTGAGCGAACAGTTTTCCAGCTCAATCAACCAATGAAAATGATCAGGCATGACTACCCATGCCAACGACTTTGCCAGTCCAACATTTTGCGCGCGACGAAATTGATGAACGACCAATCTGCCCAGAGTGAAATCGGCGAAGATGGGTTTTCGATCAAGTGTGTTCGTGGCCAGTAGATAGATGCGGTTGGGCTCGGCATAGCGACCGGCTCGCAGACGATGTGAAGCAGGAAGATCAGGCAATCCATTGCCCCTTCATGATGGGTTCATCAGAAGGCTAGACCTCAGTGGTCTATTTGGCGGGCTGGTCTTTTTTCTTGATGTGTCAGTCAGGCCGCCATCGCTGGCAAGCCAGCTCCCACAGGTTTTTGTATTGGTTACAAAATCTGAACAAGACAAAAAGCCTTGTGGGAGCTAGCTTGCCAGCGATGACAATCGATCAGACGCTAGCGATCAAACCGATACACCCGCATCTCAAACCTCCTCCCCCATCAACCAGCGCAGCGCCTGCGGCAGCGAGGTGCTCCAGTCGTCCGGGAAGGTGTGCCCGGCCTCGTGGGTGCGAGATTTGACCTCGTTGCCGTCGCTGAACAGTTGGCGGAAATCGGCGCTCATCTGCTGATTGCCCGGCCCTTCTTTTTTGCCATTGATGACAAACACACGCTTGCCGCGCGCCTTGCTTTCCGTGGGCGTCGGTTGATTGCCGCCGGGTGACAGCAGCAGTGCGCCGGCGTAATCGTCCGGGTGTTGCGCCAACAGCGCGCCGGCGTGTTGCGAACCTTGCGAGAAGCCCATCAGGAACACGCGCTTGCGGTCGATGCATTGTTGGGCTTCGAGGGCTTTGAGGCCTTTTTGCACCGTTTGATGGGTGCCTTCGAAACCGGGGCCGATCCAGCGGAAGCTGTCGACCGCGTTGATCATTTGCGTGCCGTTGATCCCCAGAATGATTGCGCCGGTGTCGGCCAGCGGCTGGTAGTCTGCATCCAGCTCGCCATTGACGCCGTAACCGTGCAGCCACACCACCACCGGGCGGCAGGCTTTGGGCGCAGGGATCTTCGCCGACGGATTGAGCACGGAAATCGCGCCAACCTTGCCCTCGGCGATTTTCTTGTACCGCTGCTGCGCGCTGGCCAGTACGGATTTGTAGGTGGCGGTGTCACGGAGCTCGGAGAAGTCTTCGTCCCCTGCCAGCAGCGGGCCGAACCACAGACCACGGTCATCGGCCTCCTGCAGATAGCGCAGCGCCAGTCGGTCATCGCCACGACGGGCAAACAGTGCCGCCACCTGATAAGGCGCCAGCAGTTGCTTGGGATCTTCACGGGAGGCTGCCAGGTAAACCGCAATTGCCTGCAACGTGTCGGTTTCTTCGAGCTTCTCGGCCCGCTCCATCAACTCCGGTACATCGTCGGCGTTGAGCAGTGCAGAAACCACCGGGCTCAGCGCGTTAAAGGCGATTTCGTCGGCGTCGGGGGTTTCCGTCGCATGCAGGACGGGCGTGCAGAGGGTGATGGCGGCGGCCATCGTCATGGCAAATAGCGTCTTCACGCAGATCTTCCTTGATACATAAACGAGAGGGGCGGCAGTCTATAGACCCCGCCCCGCTTCGTCATCATCACGCCATCAGACGTGCTGATTTATTTTCCGGTCAGGCCGCCACCCCCGCATCCGCGCGCAGCTCCAGCGCCTCCACCGCTTTAATGGCGACTTGCTCATCGATGTCCGACAGATCGCCGCTGATGCCGATCGCTCCCAGCACATTGCCGGCCTGATCACGAATCAACACACCGCCCGGTGCCGGCACGACGCTGCCCTGACCCATGCTGTTCAGCGCAGCAATAAAGGCCGGGCGTTGTTGCGCGTCGAGTGCGAGCAGGCGCGAGCCTTTACCCAGGGCAATCGCGCCCCAGGCTTTGCCGATGGCGATATCCGGGCGCAGCAGGCTGGCGCCGTCTTCACGTTGCAGGGTGATCAGGTGGCCGCCGGTATCGAGTACCGCGATGGTCAGCGGCGCGGCGTTGATACCGCGCCCGGCGTTGATGGCTTCGTTGACCAGCTTGACTGCGACTTTCAAGGTTAAAGCGCTCATGGTGCCGTCCTCATTTTGTTATTGGGAAAGTCGTGGGGCTGCGCTTTTCTGCCGCAGCCCGATACAACAAATAGAACACAATGAGTTATTTTTTTGTATACAATAATTCTCGAAAAGCGCCACATGCGACGAAAAGCCACACTCAGACAGGCTTCCGACGAATGAAACAGGCGCTTGAGAAAATGGATTGACCTGCGCCGTCCGCCGTGAATACACTCTGCGCAAAGCCACTTGTATACAATTACAAAACGTAAAGAGGCACAAAACCATGAGCAAAATGAGAGCAATCGAAGCCGCCGTTCTGGTGATGCGCCGTGAAGGGGTTGATACCGCTTTTGGCATCCCGGGCGCTGCCATCAACCCGCTGTACTCCGCCTTGCAAAAAGTCGGTGGCATCGATCACGTCCTTGCTCGCCACGTTGAAGGCGCCTCGCACATGGCCGAGGGCTACACCCGCACCAAGGCCGGCAACATCGGCGTGTGCATCGGTACTTCCGGCCCTGCCGGTACTGACATGGTCACCGGGCTCTACAGCGCCTCGGCCGACTCGATTCCAATCCTCTGCATTACCGGCCAGGCACCCCGCGCCCGTATGCACAAGGAAGACTTCCAGGCTGTCGACATCACCAGCATCGTCAAGCCAGTCACCAAGTGGGCAACCACTGTTCTGGAGCCGGGCCAAGTGCCTTACGCGTTCCAGAAAGCGTTTTTTGAAATGCGCTCCGGCCGTCCAGGCCCGGTGCTGATCGACCTGCCGTTCGACGTGCAGATGGCCGAAATCGAATTCGACATCGACGCTTACCAGCCGCTGCCATTGGCCAAACCGACCGCTACCCGCATTCAGGTCGAGAAGGCTTTGGCGCTGCTCGATCAGGCCGAGCGTCCATTGCTGGTGGCCGGCGGCGGCATCATCAACGCCGACGCCAGCGATCTGCTGGTTGAATTCGCGGAGCTGACCGGCATCCCGGTGATCCCGACCCTGATGGGCTGGGGCACCATCCCGGACGATCACCCGCTGATGGTCGGCATGGTCGGTCTGCAGACTTCGCACCGTTACGGCAACGCGACCATGCTGAAATCCGACGTGGTGTTGGGGATCGGTAACCGTTGGGCCAACCGCCACACCGGTTCGGTTGACGTTTACACCGAAGGCCGCAAGTTCATTCACGTCGACATCGAAGGCACGCAGATCGGCCGTGTGTTCACTCCGGATCTGGGCATCGTGTCCGACGCCGCCGCTGCGCTGACCGTGTTCATCGAAGTGGCGCGTGAATGGCAAGCCGCCGGCAAGCTGAAAAACCGCAGTGCCTGGCTGCAAGATTGCCAGCAGCGCAAAGCCAGCCTGCATCGCAAGACCCACTTCGACAACGTGCCGGTAAAACCGCAACGCGTTTACGAAGAAATGAACCAGGTGTTCGGCAAGGACACCTGCTACGTCAGCACCATTGGTCTGTCGCAGATTGCCGGCGCGCAGTTCCTGCACGTCTACAAGCCGCGTCACTGGATCAACTGCGGCCAGGCAGGCCCGCTGGGCTGGACCATTCCGGCAGCGCTGGGCGTGGTGAAGGCCGATCCGAACCGCAAAGTCGTGGCCCTGTCGGGGGACTATGACTTCCAGTTCATGATCGAAGAACTGGCGGTCGGCGCTCAGTTCAAACTGCCGTACATCCACGTCGTGGTGAACAACTCGTACCTGGGTCTGATCCGTCAGGCACAGCGCGGGTTCGAAATGGACTACTGCGTGCAGCTGTCCTTCGATAACCTGAACGCGCCGGAACTCAACGGTTACGGTGTTGACCACGTCGCAGTGGCTGAAGGCCTCGGCTGTAAAGCGCTGCGTGTGTTCGAGCCATCGGAAATCGCCCCTGCCCTGCGCAAGGCCGAACAGATGATCGAAGAGTTCAAGGTGCCGGTCATCGTCGAGATCATTCTGGAGCGTGTGACCAACATCTCCATGGGTACCGAGATCAACGCCGTCAACGAATTCGAAGACCTGGCGCTGGTCGGCAACGATGCGCCAACGGCGATTTCGCTGCTCGACTGATCCGCCATGGCCTGATGCTCCTGTAGGAGCTGCCGCAGGCTGCGATCTTTTGATCTTTGTTGTTAACAGATCAAGATCAAAAGATC